>JALWZW010000035.1 GCA_026992595.1 Microcaldota archaeon
CTCTCTTCCTGATGCTTTTTTTGCCGCCTCTTCGCTGCCTTCCCCACACCCCAAAGCGGTTTTCCAAGTTTTCTCTCGCGGCTTTGGAAAACTCTCAGAAGAAGCATCTTTTGCGCTTTCCCAATTAGAAAAAAATCTCTCCTTTTCTGATGTTATAGCGCAGTTTGTAAAACGCAACAAAAGCCCTTTTGTGGAACGCGCTTTCTCCCTTTTTGAAAAGGCAGTAAAGGCGGGGAGGACAGATTATTTAGGCATAATAGCTGAGGACCTCCTTTCTTATTTAGAATTAAAAAGAGAGAGGGAGCGGGCTATTGGTATTCAAAAATATACCCTCCTCTTAGGCGGCTTTATTGTCCCAATAATTTTAAAAATTATGAGCGGCCTTCTCCCTTCCTTAGAGCCGAACACCGTTTTCTCATATCTTGCCCTTTATTCTGCAGTTACAGGACTTTTTATAAATCAAACTGAAAAATCATATAAAGCGTTAATTTATACTGCTTTTCTATTGATTGTTTCCTTGCTTTTATACGCTGTGGTGGAAGTATGATAAGAGAAGTGGCGCTGGTTATTGACAATGAATTGTTCTACTTCTTCCTTTTGATTGCACTCATTCTAATTTTTGAGCGGCGTAATGAGAAGAGGGTGCGGATTTTTAGCGCAGTTGTTTTAGGTGGCCTTTTAGGCCTTTCTTTAAAAGAATACTTTGCGGTACCGCGCCCCTGCGCTCCTGCATGCGATGGCTACTCTTTCCCTAGCGTTCATGCTTCTGGCGCTTTTGCTCTTATGGCTGGCTTTATAAGGAAGCGCTCCTTCCCTTTCTTCCTGCTTTTTGCGCTTTTTGTATCCTGGACGCGCATCTATTTAAATGTCCATACTTTAGAAGACATTATCGCTGCCTTGCCTGTGGGTCTAATCTCTTATTATATAGTTTGGAGGGTTGATCAATGGAGAAAGAGGAGTTGAGGCAGTTTTTCCATATTTTTTTAGGGATTGCCTTTATTGTTCTTCTTCTCTTTTTGGGTAGGGCGCTTTATAACGCCCTTCTTTTCACTACCTTACTCTTAGGCCTTATTCTTATAAATCTAAAATCTTTAGGCCACTCCCTCTCGCTTATAGACCGCTTAATAATAGCGCTAGAGCGTAAAAATGCGCCTTTAAGCGGCTTTGGCTCTGCATGGTACGTGGTTGGAGCGCTTCTATCCTCTGCCTATTTAAGCGATGTTAAGGAAATAGTGGCCATACTGCTTGTTCTTTCCATTGGAGATGGGCTTGCCACTTTTATAGGTAGAAGGGGTCGCCATCCTTTATTTTACAACAAGAATAAAACCTGGGAAGGCGCTCTCTCCTTTTTTGCAGGTTCTCTCATAGTTACCTTTCCTTTGTTGGGCATGAAAGCGCTTCCTCTCTCTTTTTTATGCGCTTTGGTGGAAAGTTTAGATATGGGCATGGATGATAACCTTCTCATACCTTTGGTTGCGAGTGCGCTTTTGGTGGTGTTATGAAGATTGTTTATACTTCTCTTCAGGTGGCTAGTAAAAATATGGGCGAATATTTGCGCGATGAATACGCAGCAGAGGTGTTAGATAGCAAGCTTTCTGTTTTGGAAACCCCTTGTTTTGGCGAACCAACCATTGTTTTAAGCCCTCATAAAAGCAAGATAAGGGAAAAAGTCTTTACTGTACATCCTACAGGCAATTGGGGAAAGGCGCTTTTTGGAGGCAAAGAACGGCAGTTGAGCTATGCTTATGCCTCTTTACAAAAAGCGCTGTTGCGCGAACTTTCAAAGAACAAATTAGGTTGGAAGGTTTCTTTAGAAGCAACGCACCATGGCCCTACTTGCGATAACGCAGTTCTTTTTTTGGAGATCGGTAGCGGGGAGGAGGAATGGAGAGATGAAAGGGCTGCGCGGGAAGCAGGAGATGCGCTTATGAGGGCGTTAGATGGACTGGAAGAATGCGAGGCAGTATTTGGGCTGGGAGGAGGACACTACCCCCAGCGCTTTAACGAATTAATGCTTAAGGGAGAGGAGGCGGTAGGTCACATTGCTCCTAAGTATGTTTTAGATGACTTAGATTGGGCTTTATTTTCCCAGGCGGTTCAAAAGCATGTAGAAGGAGTGGAAAAGGTTTTTGTGCTTAAAAAAGAGACCAACTCTTCCCATAAGCGAAAAATTTTCCAATTCTGCGAGCGCGCCGGGTTGGAGTACGAACTTATTTAAATTACTCTCAAAAATCGCGTTTTTTTGGAGTGCACTCTTAAAATCACTTAAAAATAGGAGTTATTCTAAAAATCTCTCTGCCACTTTGACTGTAAGCGGGTCTGTAAGGAGGTACTGCTCTCCCCTGTGCTCTAACCAGCCCAATGATATTAGTTTTTTAAGAATTCTTTGAAAGGTGCTGTCTGAGAGCGGTTGGTGATAAACTTCTACAAATCGCTTAATCTTTGCCCATGTAGAAAAGCCCTTTGAAATGGCTAAGAAAATGTGAAGCGCGATGTCAAAATCATCTTTAAGGTGCGTTAATTCTTCTATAAGGATTTCCAGCGCTACTTCTTTCACCTCTTCTAGCGCTTTTTGGTGAGGCAGGGAAAGGCGGTAATGTCCATAATAGGTTAGCCAACCTGTGAGCGTCCCCAACTGCTTTACCACCTCTTCTAATTCGCTAGAAGATATGTTTTTTTGATATTGCGAGAAACCTTCCAATAAAAAGGCCATTGCCTTTTGCTCTGAGAGAGGAGCGAGAGTAATTTTTTCAATCAACCTTCCTTTAAGCGGCTCTTTTTTGAGGAGTTCTTCCAATACTCCTATTTGAGAGCCGGCTATAACGATGTTAAGCGCTAAGCGGTCGTAGAAATGAGCGAGCAAACGGTCCAGCTGCCAATGTACTACTTGCTGTGCTTCATCTATTACTAACAACCCCTTTATTTTATTCCTTTCCAATATCTCTACCAATGCCCAGAAGCTCCTTTTTTTCACCTTCAATTTTTCGGTCTCAAATTCTTCTAAAAGCGTTCTTATCTTTTCAGGCGGAGAACTTTGGTATATAAGGTATCTCAACTTGTTGTAGAGCAACTGGAAAAATTGGTTTTTGTCTGGTGGGGAGAGAAGGTTTATCCATGCTTTAGGTCCTTTCCATTCATTATAAACCACATTTATTAAACTGGTTTTCCCCACCCTCCTTGGCCCCATTACGGCGGTTAGGGGAACTTTTTTAGATAGTTCTCTTAAGCGGTTTAACTCCTCTTTATAATTAAAAAAGTCCTCCTCTCTTTCCTTCGGCTTAATAGAAAAGTACATATTATTTATTCCGCCTCAATATTTTTTAAACTTCAATTTTTTTCCGATTTTTGGAGTACACTCCAGAAATTTTTAAATTTTGAGAGTTAAAAATGTTCCCATAACTTTTTAATGGTTATTTTGGAAATACTCTCATGGAAGTGCCAGAAATTGTAGCAGTGCTTGTTTCACGCGGCTTTTTGGAGGAAAATGAGGATAAGCAAAATCCCTAAAAAGAGTGTTGCTGGGAGCATTTCTATATCTTGGAAAGCATAGTTTTTGCGAGCGTGTGTTTGCCTGGATGTGTTCGCTACCAGCGTTCTTGATTCTGTCCTAAACTGCTGCTCATAACTTCCATTAAACACATCTCTTACCTCTATTTGGTGCATTTTATATCCTAAGCCAGGGTAGGTGAAGTTGATGCGGTAGATGAATGAATAGTTCCTTGTTTCTTTTATTAAAGGGATGGGGGCGGTATTACCTCTATGCTCTCCCTGTGGCTCAGAAAGGTTGATGTAAGCGAAGCCCAGCCCATCATAAGCAATAGAACTGTTCCTTATGCTGACCTTTTCGCTATAATTTCCTTCTCTCCTATAAATTATTTCTAAAAGCGGACTTTGAGAAAGTATTACTGCGGCAAGTTTGTTGCTCTTAAACCACTGTCTTCCTATGACGGGCGCGTCTATAAATATCTCTTTCCCTTCGCCGGCTGGCAGCGCATTAATAACAAAGCGATGAGTGAGCACTTTGCTATAGCGCTCTTCATTATCATAGCAACTCCCTATGCCGGGCTCTCTGTTATTCATCAAATAACTAAAGTTTTTCCTCACCGTTATGTTTATGGTAAGGGTTTCATTACCTGAGGCGTTTTTGAGTGCGGCGGAGAGGTTTGGGGGGAAGGCCAAGGTGCGGTTTGTGCTTTCCACCTGCACGCTTATATTTCGGAAATAAAACTTTGCCGTTATTTTTGTTTTTACTTCTGTATTTATAATGTTTTCAGCGCATGCGTCATTATCAAAATCACATGCCCACGCATAATGAGGGTCATATCCTCCTTCTCTGCATTCTATATATTGCCCATTCACCTCTTCTTTGCTTAACCACTCTCCTAACCTCTCCCCCGAAGCGATTATGAGATAATTTTCTGGCGCTATCCATTCCCCTGCTCTTAAAGCAAATAGGGGTTGGGCAAAAGAGGATAGCGTTACCTCCCTGCCGTACATGGCTAGGGTGTCATTAAGTGCCGCACTGCCGTTATAAAATTCATTGCCGGCGTGTTGTAGGTTGAATGTTATGATGGAGAGTAAGAGCAATATCATAACCTCTCCCTCATCTCGCTTAGGGGTATGAACTCTAATTTGTTATTTTTCATTTTCAGTTCCAAAAGCGCCCTTTCCTTTTCGCTCAAAGAGCTTAATATCTGTTGAATTTCTGTCTTTTTGGCTGTTATTATGTATGCCTTGTCCTCAAATTTATCTCCCCATAACCCAAACTCGCCTCTTTCTGTAACCAGCACCCCTCCCCTCTCTCTAAAACTCACCCCCTCTTCTATCAGTATCTCTCTTATTATCCTCCTTATCACATTCTTTCTTACATCCCCCTCTCCTGCAAATTGATAATACCCTCTATATCCTTCCACCACACCTTCTTTTTCCAATCTTTTCACAATCTCTTCCACATTCCCCTCGCTTATCTCTGCCCCTCCTGTCAAATATCTTTTGAATGCCATGTATATCTCGTGCATGCTTAAAGGCGCTTTCTTTATTTTCAAATCTTTTCTTATCCTCTTCAGCGCCTCCACAACCTCCTCTTCGCTGACCTTTAACTCTTTCCTTTCTTCTAAAGGCGCATCCCCAAACCTTATAATATATGTGGGTTTTTTACTCATTCTCACTCCCACATAAACCAAAATCACCAGTAAAAGGCCCGGTATTCCCCATTTAAGGTAGAAGTCAAACACCCCCCCTTCTCTATTTATATACCTATATCTGAGCGTGTTTCCAAAGATGTTGAAGTTAAATATGTTCTCCCCTTCTTGTAGTTTTGCGCGCACTAAAAGTTTTCCTTCTGAAACATAGAGGTCTTGCTTTTTGGTAGCGTTGTTGAGCCATGCCGTTACTTTTGCGCTTTCTAATGGCCTTCCGTCCACCGTAACATTAAAAATGTATAAATATCCCCTTCTCTCTATCAAATCTATCTTTAAATCATAGATATGTAGAATTCCTGAAGCGATTGTGCCTGTGTTATCTGTTACTTTTATTATATATGTGCCTGGTTGCTCATATTTAAGATCTTCAATAAATACATTTGCTTCGGTCACTCTTCTTAAAAACCTCTCTTCTGTTTTTTCACCGTTAAGATATACTTCCATTATTGCGGTGCCGTTTGTTTTATTGAGGTCAAATTCTAAGGTTGCTTTTTGCCAAGGATATATTTTTGGAGGGTTGGGGGTTAAGGCAAGCGGCACCGCGCTTATGTTAAGGTCTTCTATACTTTTATTAGAAAAGTCAAAGATTGCTCTCAAAAACGGTGCATCCCCTGCTTTCAGCACCACAGTTGCCCGCCCCTCCCCCTCCAACCTCTCCTGGGTTTTGTTCTCCAATTGCCATTCTTCAAATAATATGTATTTATATGAAAAGTTTTTCTCAAATTCTTCAGGTCTGCTTTCAAATATAACCAACCGCTTTTTTTGGGGCTCTGTAAGGGTGCTGTACCAATCTTCCCTTCTTATCCCTCTCCCCAGCACAAGCTCTTTAGAACCTATGTATATAATAGTTCCGTTG
>JALWZW010000036.1:0-1804 GCA_026992595.1 Microcaldota archaeon
TTTACATGGTGTTCTATACCATTAAGCCCTTCCTCCCCGCCCACCTCAGCGATGAATTTTTTGATTATGTGCTTTTAGGAAAAGGAAGGGGCAAAGAGGAGTGGGAGAGGGCGCGCCAAAGCTTCCTTTATTGGTATCCCTGCGATTCTCGGCACTCGGGGGCAGATTTGGTGCGCAACCACCTCACCTTCTACATCTTCAACCATGTGGCGATTTTTGAAAAGCGCTTTTGGCCCAAGCAAATAGCAACCAACGGCTTTGTGTTGATGGAAGGCGCAAAAATGAGCAAAAGTTTAGGAAACATCCTTCCGCTCAAAGACGCGATTAAGCGCTATGGTGCAGATGTGGTGCGCTTTACAGTGGTGAGCGGCGCTGACCTGGAGAGCGATTGTGATTTTAGCAGAGCGGTTGCAGAGGGAGTTAAAACGCGCATAGAATTCTTTGACCGCCTTATAAAAAGCGCAAAGGATGGAGAGAAGGGCAGCGTAGAAAGATGGTTAGATAGCAGGATTAATAGGAAGATAGCGCGCGCGCAGGAGCTTTATGAAAACTTGCGCTTAAGGCATTTGGCTCTTGAGATATTTTACGAAGTGTATGCAGAACTTCATTGGTATCTAAAAAGGGCGGAAGATGCAAAATTGAAATGGTTCTTTGAGAAATGGGTGCGATTGATAGCGCCTTTTATCCCACACCATGCAGAGGAATGGTGGGAGAGGTTAGGCGGCAAGGGCTTTGTGAGCGTTGCACCTTTCCCAGAAGGCGGTGCGGTAGATGAGAGGTTAGAGAAGGCAGAGGAGGTGCTGCAAAACCTTCACAAAGATATAGAGAAAATCATTGAACTTCTCAAAAAGAAGCCGACTAAGATAAAGATATTTATAGCGCCTTCTTGGAAAAGAGAATTGTTCCGAAAGGCGCAGGAGTTAAGAGATATGAAGGCAGTTATGGAATATGCAAAAGGGCGGTATGATATGAAAGAGGTTTCCGCAATGGCAAAAACGCTTTCTAAACTCCTTTATTCTGATGAAACCATATTAAGTGAGGAAGAGGAGTACGCACACCTTAAAGAGGCGGAGAAGTTTCTTGCTAAAGAGTTTGAATGTGAGGTAGAGGTGGTTAGAGAGGAAGAAGCGGGCGAGGGAGAGGAAGGAAAGGCAAGAAGAGCGATGCCCAATAAGCCATCTGTGTTGCTCCTCTAATTTCCCCTTTTTCTTCAACAGTATTTTAATTTTTGCCATTTTTCTTGCCTAAAAAAAGCAATTTTGCCATTTTTTATTTGCCACTTTTGGCAAGGTTTTTTGGAAGATATCTTACCGTCCTCCCCCTTCCTTCCTTTTTAATAAGGCCCTGAGAGAGCAACTCTTCTAAAGCGCGGTTTAGGGTTCTTCTTGGAAGATGCAAATATTTCTCCAAATCTTTTGGCTTTCCCACCCCTCTCAAAATTGCGTTCCACACTTTGTAAGCTTTTTCCCCCAACTGCCGCTTTGTTTGAGGATAAAAGGTTACAGTGGTAATATAAGCTTTAGGAGAGATAACCACCTGCCAGCCATGCCTTCTCGTCTCTTCTTTTATAAGTTCTATACCAACCCCCACCTTCTCCATATAGCCCTTTCTAAGCATAAATTCGCACAAAAGAGGGTTGCGGGCTTTATGAAAAGGATGTTCTACCGTCACTCCTGGTGGAAAAGAGCCGGGATTGCGGATGAGAATGCCTTTTTCAGAAATAAGAATGCTGACAGGCGAAGCGTCCGCATAATTTTTATGAATAAGCGCGTTCAAAACGGCCTCCCTCACCGCTAATTTAGGC
>JALWZW010000036.1:1814-4012 GCA_026992595.1 Microcaldota archaeon
GATAAGGAGCCAGCGGCTTTTCCAACCGTTTTTCCACCAAGTCCCAAGCGCGCAGCCACTGTTCCTCTAAACTGCCTTCTATCCTTGTTCTTTCCAAAATAAAATCTTTTTCCCTAACCACTATCTCTAAATATGCTTCTGGAATAAAGTTGTGCGGCTCCTGAGAAAAAAGGAGCACTGCTGCGTTAGTAGGTTTCCCCTCTATAACATAAGGAGTTTGTTCCAATGTGGCCGCCCTTACATTCTTTAAATAATCCCTCACCTTCTCCCTATCCAAATCCTCCAATTTGGCTAAATGGTTGGGCAGGGAGTCAAAGAAAAGAGCGGTGCTTTGAGCGGCGCGCGCAAATACCTCATGCAACTGAAGAGGTCTGTTTGAAGAACCCATCCTTATATAAACCACATTTCGCCAACTATGGATAAGGTTAGATTGTTCCACTTCAATGACCACCAACTTTTTATCATCTATCTTTATCTCGCTAACCTTTAATTTAGGCGGCGGTGTTATAGAAGCAGCGTATTTATAAACATCATCTGCGCTTTCCTCACTGCCCTTTATCTCCCCTCTATCACTAACCCCAACCAAAATCAAGCCCCCAGAACTGTTGGCCATTGCGGTAATTTCCTTTGCTATATCTGCGCCCATCTTTACCTTAAACTCTACCCTTTCTCCTTCCCCTTCAGCAAGCGCCTTGAGCACCTTTTCCAGCATAATAAAACATTATCGCCCTAAATTTAAATATTTTGCCATTTTTCTTGCCTAAAAAAAGCAATTTTGCCATTTTTTATTTGCCACTTTTGGCAAGGTTTTTTGCAACATTGCCTTTAACCCTGGCTATTTCCTCTCGCCATACTCTTCTAAAAAGCGCTCATATTCTGCTATCAACTCGGGCGTTATGGAAGGTTTGCGCTCCTTTATAATCTCCACCAACTGCTGAGTGGTAACCTTCGCCTCTCCCTTCCCCTTTATCCTCTCTTTAAGCACCTCCATTTTAGCGGTCTGGCACACTGAAGCAATATCTGCACCGCTAAAGCCCTCTGTTATATCTGCTAAAAGCTCCAAATCCACCTCTTTTGCAAATTTTCCTAAGTGAATTTTAAAAATCTCCCTTCTCACCTTTTCATCAGGAGGGGGGACATAAAAGATTTTATCAAACCTCCCCGGCCTGAGCAGCGCAGGGTCTAAAAGGAAAGGCCTATTGGTAGCAGCCACCACAACCACCCCTTCCATGCTTCTTATCCCATCCATTTCTGTCAAAAACTGGCCCACAATCTCTGCATAAGCCCCCCTTCCGCGCGCAGGCGCAAAGGTTTCAATTTCATCTACAAAAAGAATAGAAGGCCTATTCTCACGCGCCCTGTTAAACGCCTCTTTTATAATATTAACCGCCTCCACATAACCCCTTTTCATAATATCAGCGCCGCTCAGCGCTTGGAAAGCCACATTAAGCTCATTAGCAGCCGCCTTCACTACCAATGTCTTACCTGTGCCGGGCGGGCCAAAGAGGAGAATGCCTTTACTGGGCCTAACCCCCAACTCCTTCATCTCCTTTTCATGCAAAAGCGGGAGTTGAAGCGCCTCTAAAAATGCCTCCTTCACTTCTTCTAATCCTGCCACATCCTCCCAGCGCACCCCTTCTTCCTTCTTCTTCCCCGGAGCTTCCCCCACTCTTCTCTCATAATCTAACCTGAACTGCTCATACATCTCTAACTGCGCCAAAGAGGTGCTTGGTTTTAAATGCTTAAGGACAGCAAGCAGGTGGCGTTGGGAAATCTTCACCACCTCGCCCTTTTCCAACGCTTCTCTTGCGGCAAGGCGTTTTGCTTCCACCACCAAATTCTTTAAATCAGCACCTGAAAATCTTTTGGTCTTGCGCGCAATCTCCCTCACATCAACATCTTCTGCAAGCGGGAGGGAACGCAAATGAACTTTTAAAATATCTGCGCGCTCCTTTTCAGTGGGAAGGCGCATATAAATAATCTTATCCAACCTGCCGGGCCGCAAAATGGCAGGGTCTAATTCGTTGGGCAGGTTGGTAGCACCTATAACCAGCACCGGCTTTTTAGATTTTTTCACACCATCCATCTGCTGCAGCAGTTCGCTTAACACCCTGCTGGTCACATTGTCAAAAGCATCTGCAGAGCGCTTTTTTGCAATAGCATCTATCTCATCAAAAAACAGGATGGTGGGCGCGGTT
>JALWZW010000036.1:4022-6007 GCA_026992595.1 Microcaldota archaeon
GTTTTCCTCGCCTTTTCAAACACCTCTGCCACATTTTTCTCAGATTCGCCATACCATTGCGAAAGAATTTGGGAGCAGCGCACCTCTATAAAATTATACTTCAATTCTTTTGCCAGCGCGCGCATCAACATAGTTTTCCCTGTTCCAGGAGGGCCAAAGAGAAGAATACCTGTGGGCGGCTTTATGCCGTAAACATAAGCAATCTCCTTCTTTTCCAAAGGCATAATTATTGCCTCTCTTAACTCCCTTTTTACATCCTCATAACCACCCACATCAGCCAAAGATTGCTCAGGCGCGGTTAAGGAAACATCAGATAAGCCGAATTTTCCATACTGCTTTATCTTCTCCTGTTTTTCCACCACAATCTCCCTGCTCAGCCGCACCCCTAACTGCTCCAAAACACCCACCACCGCGATGGAGAAAAGTACTGCGCCTGCCAAAGGCATAGAGAAAGGGGTTTTATAAAGGAGCGCTATAAGATAGTTTGCCGCCAATGCTAAAAAAAGCGCGAAAGAGGAAAACAACTGCGGCCTTTTTTTAAGTGCGGCAGATGCCTTGGCAGCCGCAAACAGCGCAACAGCCCAGCCCCCTGCTTGAAGAAAGAAGGAATCTCTTGTAAGAAGGGTGAGAGAGTTGGAGAGGATGATAGAGAAGGCGGCAAAAATGGTGCCGCTCACCTTAAATAAAGAGAGGAAGGAGGAGAGGGCAATGGTGAGGAAAGCGGGTGAAGCGGGCTTGGAAAGCATAAGTTCAGAAGAGGTGCGGTAAAGTTCCTTTTTAATAGGAAAGAGGGTTTCCACGCCCCAAAGGGCTGAAAAAAGCATTATAAAGTAAAGGGAAACGGTAGAAATGAGAATGCTTTTTTTAGAACCAAAGTGATAAGCGCTTATAAGCAGGGTAAGCACTGTCAAATAGCCCAAATAAGGGGAATGGAAAGCGAAGGGAGACATGATGATTATTTGAAGGGCAGCTATAACCTTCCACCTATCAAAAACTTCAAAGAGGAGAAGCGCAAAAAGAATAAGGAAAATCCACCCCAAAAGCGTGGATTGGTAGATAACGGCAGGAAGGGCGAAAAAACTCCCTAATATAATGCCCAAGGGAGGCCTAAAATAGGCCAAAGCGCCAGAAGAGAGCGCTAAAATAAGAAGAATGGGGAGAGGGTAGAGGGGGAAGGTGCCTAAGAGCGCCAAGGTTGCAAGGAAAACAAGGATAAAGGCATGGACGCTTTCGCTTTCCTCTATTGCTTTCAGACGCGCCGCCACCTTCTGCCTTAAAAAGCTCATTTTTCCACCCTAATGTCTGGCTCTATCTTTCTCCAAGAGCCGTTCAGGTATTGGTAAAGTTGCTTGGTGGTAGAGTCATACACTAAACTTAATTTAGAGGCAGCATCTAACGGTCTATCAATCTCAATAAGCGCAAACCTCCTCATCCAAGGGATTTCATCCCTAAAGGGATTTCTCTCAATAATATAAATCCTCCCCCGCTCCCGCTTCTTTCTCTCGCACCAATCAATAACCTTATCTATCTCCTCCTGCGTCACCATTAAACTCTCTACATATTTAATAATTAAAACTTTAACTGTAGGGTTCTAACTTATAAGTTTGCTTATAAGTTTGAGTTGTTTTCAGTTTTTATGTATTAATAAGTACTGAATTCGGGGTTAGTAAAAATTATAAAAGTATTTATGACACACATATTAACAATGCAAAAAGAGGGCAGTGATTGGAGGGAAAAGAATATTAAAACATTTGGAATAGATTTATCTTTTGCCGATGTTCCAGAATTTCAAAGAACCAAACATGTTCATAGATTACACCCCTATTTAGGAAAATTTATTCCACAACTTGTCGAAGTTTTTTTGAAGAAATTTTTAAGGAAGTTTACAATCAAGCACATCAAGAGCATAGATCTTGGGCAGAAATAGTTTTCAAGCATATATTTGGATTCTTTACAATATTTGGTTTTTTGTTGTATAATACTTT
>JALWZW010000037.1 GCA_026992595.1 Microcaldota archaeon
AGATAGGCGCTATCAGGCAGTGCTGCCGCTCAAAGGAAAGATTTTGAATGTGGAAAAGGCAACGCTGGACAAGATCGTGAATAGCGAGGAGATAAAGAACATCATTCTTTCCTTAGGAACAGGATTTAAAGACGATTTTGATATAAGCAAGCTTAGGTACCACAAGATAATAATTATGACAGATGCAGATGTGGATGGAGCGCACATAAGAACACTTCTCCTTACTCTATTCTACCGCTACTTTAGGCCCATAATAGAAAAGGGCTACCTATACATTGCGCAACCGCCCCTTTATAGAGTAGCGAAAGGGAAAAGAGTAAAATATGTATATAATGAGAAGGAACTAGAAGAAGCGATAAAAGAGTTGGGCGGCAATGTCACCATACAGCGCTACAAAGGTTTGGGAGAAATGAACCCAGAGCAGTTATGGGAAACCACCATGGACCCTGAAACGCGCACCTTAAAGAAAGTTACTATAGAGGACGCAGTGGAAGCAGACCGCTTGTTCAGCATCCTGATGGGCAACGCAGTGGAGCCGCGCAGAGAGTTTATAGAGAAAAATGCGCTTATGGCAAAGAATATTGATGTGTAGGGTGGTTAATTGGAAAAAATTATAGAGAGATGCATTGAGGAAGACCTAAAAGAGAGCTATTTAGATTATGCCATGTCTGTAATAATAGGGAGGGCGATACCAGATGTAAGGGACGGTTTAAAGCCGGTGCACAGAAGGATTTTGTACGCAATGCACGAGTTAGGCAATGTGTTTGGAAAACCTTACAAAAAAAGCGCAAGAGTGGTGGGAGAAACCTTAGGTAAGTACCACCCGCACGGAGACGCTGCCATATATGATGCGCTTGTAAGAATGGCCCAACCCTTCTCGCTGCGCTACCCGCTGGTAGACGGTCAGGGAAACATGGGTTCTATAGATGGGGACAGCCCCGCTGCCATGAGATATACAGAGGTAAGGTTGGCAAAAATAACAGAGGAGATGCTGGCAGACCTGGAAAAAGAGACAGTGGATTGGCAGGATAACTTTGACGGCACCCTGAAAGAACCGCTCTATCTTCCTTCCAAACTCCCAAACCTCTTGATAAACGGCAGCACAGGGATAGCGGTAGGGATGGCAACCAACATACCTCCCCATAATTTAAAGGAAATAATAGATGCAGCCATCGCCATAATAGAGGGGAAAGGGGAAGAAGAGGTATTGAGCATAGTAAAAGGCCCTGATTTTCCCACCGGCGGTATAATAGTGGGGAAAGCAGGAATAAGAAAAGCGTATAAAACAGGGCGCGGGACTATTAAGATAAGGGCGCGTGTAGAGAAAGATGAGAAAAGACATCTCTTGCTTATAAAAGAGATCCCTTATGAGGTGACAAAAACCGCGGTTATAGAATCCATAGTAAATGCAGTAAAGGCGAAAAAGATAGAGGGCATAAAAGGCATCCATGACCGCTCTGATAAAAGAGGAATGGAGGTGCAAATAGAAGTTAAGCGCGATGTGGATTTGGACATATTGATGAATCAACTTTTCGCGCACACCAACCTTCAAATAACTTACGGAATAATTAACCTTGCCATCCTTAACCGCCGCCCCAAGCTGTTCACGCTCTACGAAATGATAAACCAATTTGTAGAGTTTAGGAAGGAGATTGTAAGAAAGCGTTCGCTGTTTGAACTTAAAAAGGCGGAAGAGCGGCTGCATATAGTGGAAGGACTGCTAACCGCAATAGCGCATATAGAAGAGGTAGTAGATAAGTTAAGAAAAAGCGCCAACAGCGAGGAGGCAAAGGAGATGCTGCAGAGAGATTATAATTTAAGCGAAAAGCAAGCAGGCGCCATTTTGGATATGAAGTTATCACGGCTTATAGCATTGGAACATGATAAACTTAAAAAGGAGGCAGAGGGGTTGAGAGAGGAAATAAAGAGGTTGAGAGAGATATTGGAGAATGTTAGCAAATTGTTAGAGGTTGTGAAAAAAGAGTTGTTAGAGATAAGAGAGAAATACGGGGATGAGAGAAGGACAGAGATTGTGGAGAGCGAAGGAGAGATAAGCATAGAAGAGTTGATCCCCAACGACCCTGTGGTGCTTATACTGACCGAAAGGGGCTATGTAAAGCGTGTGAAACTAAAAGAATACCGCCTTCAACACAGAGGAGGGAAAGGGATTATAGGGGCAGGAACAAAAGAGGAAGACCAGATAAAAAGCGTAATAACCACCAAAAACCATAACTATGTGCTGTTCTTCAGCAGCGATGGGAAAGTGTATAAGTTAAAGGCATATCAAATACCAGAAGGGTCGCGATATAGCGCTGGAAAATATATCTACAACCTCATAAGAGCAAAGGAGATAACCTCCTGGATGTCTGTATCTGATTTTGAGAGCGATTATTTGGTGATGCTTACCGCAAAAGGAATGGTGAAAAAAACGCCTCTGAGTGAGTTTAAAAATATAAGAAGCGACGGGATCATAGCAATAGCGCTAAAGGAAGGAGACCGCTTAGTAGAAGTGAGAAAAACAAAGGGCGACCAGGAAGTGATTGTAGTAACAAAGAAAGGGATGGCGATAAGGTTTAATGAAAAAGAAGTAAGGCCGATGGGAAGGAATACGCAGGGGGTTATAGGGATAAGGTTGAGAGAAGGTGATGAAGTGGTGGGAAGCGCGGTATGCAGGGCACCCTATCTGCTAACAATCACCACAAAGGGCTATGGAAAAAGGACGCCTGTTGAGGAATATAGGACGCAGGGGAGAGGAGGGTACGGCATTATTAATATAAAAACCGGGGAAAAGACAGGCGAAGTGGTAGGAAGCAGGGCGGTAAGCGATAAAGAGGAGTTGATAATACTTACCAATAAAGGCACTTCCATAAGAATACCTGTAAAAGATATAGGCGTTATAGGGAGAAATACGCAAGGGGTGCGGTTAATAAAGCTAAAAGAAGGCGAAGAGGTTGCTGGCTTTTCAGTGATAAGGAAAGAAACAAATAAATAATAAAACACCAACTAAATAAAAGAGGATAAAATGGAGGAAGAAGAGATTAAGAACATTGAATATTTGATATTGCTTATTTTAGGAAAAGCAGGCGGAAAAATAAGTGTTCTTCATCTTCAAAAAATATTTTTTATACTATGGAAATTCCATCCTCAAGTAAAAAATCTGGTAGAATTTGCACCTCATCTTAAAGGACCTTATTCTTCCGATGTTGAAGAACTTATGAAAAACCCGCATTACTTAGAAGAATGTTGGGAGTATGTCCCTCCTAACAGAAATTCTCAAAAAGAAAGAATAGAAGGAGGATATTTAAAAATAACCAAAAGAGGGGAGAACCTCTATGAAGAACTGATTGATAAACTTCTTACTTCACAAAAAGAGGAGATACACAACCTTATAACTGCCATTAATTTAATAGTGTCTATATACAAAAAGTTAGAGTGGGACGAACTGCTCCTTTTATTATATACTGATGAAGAAAACAAAGAATTTTCTAAAAAATCAGCACTTTCAGATTCTATTCTCAAAAACGCAGAGGAAATTATTGATAGATTAATAATAAAAGGGATAATCCCAGAAGAAAAAAGAGAAAAGATGGCCAAAAGGGTGAAAAAGGCAGTATGGTTGGGATGAAAGAAAAGGAAGCAGTAGGGGACAGCTCATTTTATATCGCTTTTTTATCTTCAGAAGAAATAAATGAACCAAACATTTTAGAAGAGATTATAAAAAAACAAAAATTTGCAATGGTAGAAAAAATAAAGTCCCTAAATTATCATGCCACCAAAATAAGTTATTTATTAAACAGTATAATTACGCTGCAAGAACTGCAAAAAATAAGTGCATTAGCAAGAGAAAATGAGAAAATAATACCATATTTTGAAGAAAAAGAATACTTTAAAAAAGAGGGCAAAAAGATTATAAATTCAATAAAAAATAAGCCGCAAACACAACAGAAACTATTTGATATAGATATTTAAACTCCTTCCCCAATCTCCTCACCCTCTCCAAATGTTGCAATGATGCGGGAGGAGAGGGAGAAAGGGTCGCCGTCCCAGCATGCAAAAGACGCCCATTTGCCCTTTTCAATAACACCTGCAGGGATGCCTAAGATTCCAGCAGGGACAGCGCAGATATGCTTAAGCGCCTCTGCTTTTGAAACCCCAAACCTCAATAAAAAGCGTAGTTGGAGAAGAAGATTTCGCGCCAAAACCACGGGATGGTCAGTCATCACAGCAAAATTGACGCCCGCATCAAGAATTTTACCAACATTTCTCCAGTTCTCATTAAGAAGTTCCACTTTATAGGCGTGGCTGTCTAAAGGGCCGTAAACCACCGAAAGGTTGGCCCGCTTCACTTCTTCAAAAACCTCTTTTCTATGCACATCGCACAAATGGTCAAAAACCGCTTTAATACCAAACTCCTTAATAAGGCGAATGCCGTTAAGCACATCATCCCCTTTATGAACATGGATTCTTAAATGATGTTTTCCCTCTAAAATCTCCAGCGCCACCTTCTCGCTCAACTCTAACTCCTCTATCTCTTTCTTATCCTTCTCAATAAGCGCTTTCGCATTCTTTGCTTCAAAAAGCGCCTTTCTTAAAAGGTAAAAAACCCCTCCGCGCGTGGAAGGGCGCGTTCCTTTCCATTCCTCAGTGCTTTTGGGGTTGTAGCCCAAAGCGCATTTTATACCGCCTTCCTTTATATAAGCGTCTTTAATGATGCGCTTAAAATTCCTTACCACCGCGCCCTTGCCCCCTACCACATTGCCGCTTCCTGGCAAAATGCAGGAATAGAGAACGCCATGGTCCACCGCATCCTGAAAGCACTTATCCTCCATAATAACCGCGTCTCTTACATCCAAGCCAAAATTAACGCTGTCCATCTCTTCATTAACATCACCCTCTGTATAAGGTTCTCCAAAGCGGTCTAGCCCTATATGGCTGTGCGCATCAATAAAAGCAGGAGTTATATAATCGTAAGAGCCAAACACCTCGCAGGAAGGTTTAGATTTTGAAATCTCCACAAACTCTTTTTCAAAAACCAGGAAAACCTCTTCTAAAAGCCGCCCATCACCTGTAAAAACCTTTTTTCCAAATACCGCTTTCATTCCAACACCTCCACAAGCCATTTGTGCAAAGAGGAGAGCATTTGGGAAAAATGCTGCGGCTCTTTGAAAAAGTGGTCTGCGCCGCTAATAACCTTCAGTTCTCCGCCTGTTAAAGAGGCGATCTGTCGGGCATGGCTCAAAGGCACTGTAACATCTTTATCGCCATGAACCACGAAAACAGGGCAGGAAATCGCCTCAGCAACAGAGCGCATATCTAAAAATCGCGCCTCATTGTAAACGCCATAGTGCCAAGGGGTGTTGAAAAGCTTTATAAAGCCCTCGCGTTCCCATTGCTCCAAGCGCTCTTTAGAAAAGCGCTCCTCCCAAAGCGCCTTAGGGTCAAACACCGGGCATTTAAGAGCCAAAGCATCTAAACGCTCATAATAGGCAGTAATTAAACTTACAGGGCCTGTGAAACTAGAGCCCACTAAAGCAATCTTTTTGTATTTTTTAGAAGCGTACTTATAAACAGCGCGGGCGCTTGCCACCGCTTTAGAGGTTGTTAAAAAGCGCACATCGCCCTCGCTTTCCCCATGCCCCCACATATCGTAAGCAATAACTGAGAGATTGCTTGAGGTCAAGCGCTCTAAAAGGGCGCGGTTGGTGCGGCTCCGCTTGTCAGAAAGATAACCATGCCCTAAAATAACAACTTTATCACTCCTATACTCCTCAATAAACGCCACTTTTCCAAATTCCGAATTTACAAACATCACATAAAATAAAGAATAAACAGTTTAAATAACTCATCTTTTGGGAACAACATCGCCCAGAGAATGGTTGGAAAGCGCCAAACGCGCAACATATCTTTTAGCGGTTTCTTCCACATCGCCCCTTTCCGCCTCTTCCAGCGCTCTCTCGCCATCCTTCCCTAAAATGCGATAGACCATCTTTTTCACATTTTCCCTCTTCGCTTTATCGGTCTCCTCCTCCCACGAACGAAGGTTTTGGAGGATAAGAAGGTAAAGGCCATCGTAAAACTGAGAATGTCTTATAGCCATTTCTGCCACCTCTCGCTCAACAGAACGGTGAATGTCTTTATTTTCCTCATGAATTGCTGCCAAAACTTCCTGCATACTAAAGCCCGCTTCCAACAAATCACGCATAATATCGCGCGCCTCTTGGCTTGAGCGGGCGGCCCTCATAGCATGGCGGCAGAAAAGTTGGCGGGCAGCACGACTTAACGCTTCATCTTCAATTCTATTAAACAGTTGGCAAGAGGTTTTAAAACAGGATTGACGATCCCTCCTTTCTTCTAACATCTGAAAAGCTTGGAATACATAGAATAAATCACGCGCGGTCGCTTTTTGCACCGATTCAGAAGAAAGCCCCCTTTGCGCCAAATATTGAACAACGCTATCTCGCTCTTCCTGCACAACAGCCACCGCCTCTTCTTCTGAAAGATTTCTAAGGCGGGAGGCAAGGTCTGCTTTTAACGCTTCCATATAATGCTATCCCACCGCACATTTAAGTAATTTACGCGCAAAACATGGAAACCTTTTTCATCCACTAAATAAGCGGCATCCCATTCATTATCCCACACTGCAGCGCAGCCCTTTTTACACCAAAAGTTAGCGCCCTCTCCGCACCCCACAATTATGCGGTAAGTGGCATTGGGGGAAAGGGTGAAATTGAGCGGGAAGCGGTTTTTGGAAGAGGAATCGCGCAAAGTCCAGCCGCGCAAATCGCATTCAAAAGCACACCCATTGCTTATATTCGCCTCTTCCCCGCCTTCACAATCATTGCCCGGCGGGTCCATAAGCACAGAAAGGGAGAGGCAGGGGGCGCATTTGTGGGCAGAGGCCCATATTCCCCGCCTCCTCTCAAATGCCCTTTTTTCCGCGTTTAATATTTTTTCCTTATATTTAAAATTAGGGGCTATGAAGAAGGCGGTGGCAAGCCCCTCTTCCACTAAAAGCGCATTTATATGCTTGCCGCCTGCAAAAAGGTGAGCCAAGCGCCTTCCATAGCGGTCGCGCTTCTTTTTATCATACTCCAAATAAACGCTTTTGCCCTCTACCAACTCCTTTAACCGCGCCTTTGCCTCTTCATAAAACAACTCGCCCTTTTCAGGCGCGTTGATGCCTAAAAGCCGCACTTTTTGCCCATCTTCCAAAATTAGAGTGTCTCCATCCACCACCTTTTCTACATACACAGTTTCCATAAGCGCAGAAGAGGGGGGAGAGGGGGAAGATAAGCATCCGAGAAAAAGGAGAAAGATTAAGAATAGACGGGACAAAGGGGCTCCTCCGCATTTATTGCTATGGAGCAGGTGCCGCTTGTTGTTTCAGAGCCCGCGCTATAGCTCACAGAAGCGGTTACGGTGTAAGTGCCTGGAGAGGTTGGGATTACCTCTATGCCATCCCTTCCGCTTCCGCTCACTGTTAAGCCCGGGCTAACAGTCCATTCTGCAGAAGAGCATGCCAAAGAGCCGTCAGAGCCGCAGCCCAAAGAGATGAAAAGGGGCATGCCAGAATAGGCAAGCAAAGGACCTCTCCCTCCGGCCAACACGCAAAACTCGCTCCTCCCGCTATCTGCACCGCCTTCTCCGCCCCTTCCTCCTCCAGGACCACCTGGGCAATCCACTCTCTCACAGGGCGGCTCAGGACAATCTACACCGGGAGTGCAATCCACCACAAGCACCTCTGCCACCGCCCTTGCAGGTTGGGGAGCGCCGTCCACCATCAGCTCAACATCAGCGCTTATGAGAGCGGTTCCTAAGCCCAAAGAAAGGAAAGTAACGCCGGTCTCATCGTCGCTTGCCAAGAGGCCTATAGGATTATCAAGGGAGTAGGTTACAGAAGAGGGAGTGGCAGGAGAGCCGCGCACAAAGCAGTTAAGGTCAAAGCGCTGGCCGCTCCCTATAGGCACGGTGGCAGAAGGCGGGTCAAACTCACAATAAACATCAGGCCTAGCACCTCTGTCTTCCACCACTATGCGCGCGGGCGAAGGAACAATCACAATTACACCGCCCCCAGGCAATGAAAGGGTTGCCTCTGCATTTAAATAACCTTCGCTGGGCGCAGCGCCTGTGAACACCACTCCATATTTATCCTCATCGCTCAAAGTGCCTACCAATCCGCCGCTTATAGAATAGGAAACTTCATTAGGCACTGTTGGGACGCCGTCCACAGCGCAATTCAAATTAAATCGCCTTCCCTCCCCCACTGCCAAAGTGGCAGAAGAGGGGTCAAACACACATTCAGCACCTCCGCCTTCAGGCGCAGTTATCTCTACTGAAGCGTCGCAAGAGGTACCGTCCCTCAAAGTAAAGATTACCCTTCCTGTTGTGCCAGGCGGTGAGTTGGAAGCAATGGTGAGCAGTTCCCCTTCAGGGTCAAATAAAACAGTTTCAAGATCTGCAATAGCCCACACACCAGAGCAAGGGACAAACATTAAACTGTCTCCTAACCCGCCTGTTCTACGGAAGCAGCGCACAAGGAAATCTGCCTTTTGGTTAGGTTGGACAGAGGCAGAAGAGGGCAGGATGAAGCACCCAACCTCGCCACCAGGAGCGGGGCAATCAGGGTCAAATCCTGGGAGGCAAGGGGTGAAAGAGGGGCTCCAAGCGCTTACCTCATCTGTGCAGGAAAGCGTTTTTCCAGAGCAATCTGGAGTGGAAGTTTGCGCCCTTAATCTCACTCTAATAAAATCAGTATCTCCAGGGTCTCTATCGCCTGTAATCCAAACCTCCAATTCCTTTGTCTCGCCAGGCGCAACATCCTCATTAAAGCCGTTAGAGGGGCAAGAGCCGGGGAAAATGCAGAAAGAGGTGGCGGGAGAAACTGTGAAATCTGGGTTTAAGCTCTCCACACCCACCACGCGTATAGGCACATTGCCATCGTTTCTTACGCGAATGGTGGAATAGGCATTAGGCACATCAGCCCTGCTTAATTCTGCAGTCACAAGAGTGGAAGAAAAGGAGCAGACAGCGTCCTCCACCCTCAAAGAAACCACATCTTCAGTGGCGCGCTTAGAAACTCCGCTAAAAGCGCCCGGCTCAGGATAGTAAAAAGCGATGTACTGTTGGCCGGGTTCGTCAACAGTCACTGCAAAACAATCTACATCTTCCAAAGAAACAGAGAGGCGGCCTGAAGAAGAGGGGAAAAGTTTTGTGCCTTCATCCATGGTGGTAGTTACATAAGCCCCTCTTGCCACATTGCCTGCATCTATAGAAGCCATGAGAGAACCATCCTTCCTAAACCTAACCTTACCTTCACAAAACACCTGCCCGCGCACGCGGCTGGGAATGGTAACCCCTCGCGCATCTCTTCCGCCCACATTTTTATAACTCCCATCCAAATAATAGCGGCCTGAAAAAGGAGTAAATGAGAAAACGCCGCCCAATTCATTATCATAAGAAACGCTAGCAACAGAGTTAGGGTAAAGATCCTTATAGCGGTCAATAGAGGTGAGCCATTTTATGGAAACACGGGGAGTGTTAAAATAAGGGTCGGGAAGAGGGCAATCTGCAGGATCCTCAGAGAGACAACGAGGATAAAAAGCAATGGTGCCTTCCAGCGCTGGCCCACCCCACACGCTGTTCAAATCAGCGCTTACCTCAACTTCGCTGTTGGGACAGATCACATCGCCGCTTCTCAAATTGTTAGGGTCTCCCACAAGCACCCTATCAGGGTCTGTGGCTCTTACATTAATTTGGGGGTCAAACCTGAAAAGGGAGCGGAAGGCAAAGCTATCAATAGGAGCAGGCGTGCCTGTATCAAATTCTCCGGGCTCCGAAGGGGATTCCAAGGTCTTAACTGACTCATAAGCGGCAAAGGAAAGCGAAAAAACCAAGAGAAAAACCAACCATGCGCGCATACCAACCAGCCCTACATATATTATTCATTACTTATTATTTTTAATCCTATTCGTTACTTGAAAAATCAATGTTTATAGTTGCTCTTGCAACACCTCCGCACCCGCCGCTCTCACCATTGTATTCATTCCCTGTCCTGCACTGGGCCCCTAATAGAAGAGTTAAAACACCTGCATCAATACCTACACCAGCAAAAGCATTTCCGCTCACTCCTTGCCCTATCCCTAAAATCTCCCTATTGGCCGCAAACTCAGCGCTAACAGCGGCTTGGAGAGAAAGCCATTTTAAAAGAGGCAAGTTAATGGAAGCATTAGCGCCTACCAAATAAAGCGGCCTCTCACCGCCTAAAGAAGCAAAAGAGGGTCCAAACTGTAAAGTACTCCTCCCTAATAAAAATTCCACAAATGCGCGGGCATACCAAACCTGTCCTCTAAAGGTGCTCACATCAACACCCCATCCCGGCCCTACAACAGAGGAAGGGGAAGAAAGAGAAACGCCCCCTACACCCACACCTGAATTAGATAACACTACGCGTGTAGGAGCCCCCTCTGCAGCGCTTAAATAAGACACAGGTCCAAGCAGACCTCTTAAAGAAGAACGGGAATAAAACTGGACATAAGGCGTCAAAATCAGCGCATAAGAGAAAGGAAGCACCAGTTGAGCGCTGAGTGTATGGGAGAAAGTCCAACCGCGCAAAACCTCTTGGGAATAGGGCGTTCTTTCGCTTACCAAACTTCCATCAGGAGCAACATAATAGGTGCCCCCTCTTACTGTTGCTTTGTCACGGGGATATAAAGGAACAAGGCGAACCTGCAAATAACGGCTGAGAGTAACTTCAACCAAGCGGGCGTTGTTAGCCAATTGCAAAGCCCTTACGCAAAAATCTGCAGAAGGCCTGCTGCCCGCGTTCACATAAGCAAGGATGCCGCAGTCATCCAACTTTAAATTTAAATCTAAGCCAAAACTCCACAACTCTCTCGCCCTCTGCACAGTTTCTGCTCTCAATTCAACATTCTCAGCCGCTGCCACGGCATCTCCTGGAAAGCCCAGCAAATCAAGAAGTTCTGCATATTTTTCTTTCTCCTCTTCTGGGCTTAAATTTCCATTTCTAAGCTCATTTAATATTCCTTCTATACGCTCTATCCTCCTATCAAGCTCATCCTGATTTAATCCCCTATCCTGAGCTTCCTCTTTTAGTTGATTATAATATTCCAGCACCCTACTGGCTACGCCCTCTGCACGGCACCCGTAATCATCACCACACCTCACCACTGTCTCGCCTATACGCTGCAAAACTCCTCCACAGAGGTCATTCTCACCAGACCTACAATAGAGTTGGGCATTCAACTCACTAGTTCGCAACGAGGATAGCTCCTTGTTGCCATCCCCCCCTCCGCTTGCAAGCCGCCCTACCTGAACAGGCACCTTGGAATTAGAAGAATCACTGGGCGGGATTGCAGGTGGTCCTTCTACCACCACGGTTTGCACTCCGGCCTGCTCTTCCATCAATGCCTGCTCATCGCTCAAAAACCGCACATCAAATCCTTGTGTGCAGCGGGTATCATAAAAAGCTTTAGTGGTCCTTAAATAATGATCAGCGGTGCGTATAGCATTATCAACGCAATTTTGCAGATTAAGAGTATTTTGTGTATTAAGGACCTGAGTTATTTGATCTCTGTTTCCCTCTAAATAAACTCTTATCTCTTTTACCACAGGCCAGAAGGCGCACACATCTTCATTAACACCAACAAGACCTGCAGAGTCAATATGAGCAGTTAGCAAGCCACCATACTCACACAACAGCTCCTTCACTCTCTGCCCACAAGTTGCCTGCTCGCTATCTTCTCGGCTGGCACACTCAACATTTTCTTTCAACTCCTCAAAAGCCCCCTTTAACTGGCCGGTATAATCAGGGCGAGAATGCTGCTGCGCTTGGGCAGATTGTGGGGGTTGAGCACGAGGCGGTTGAGCGGATGAAGGGGAAGAGAGCAAAGGCACTACCGCTACCGTAAAAGCCAGCGCCGCTTTCCTAAACACCTTAGCAGCTTTTTCCCATCTTCTCCTCTTTAACCTCATAAAACACCACCTATTCATTATTTTCTCTTCTGAGCATAACACACATAAATCCACGGGGTATTTCTCTTGGTCTTGGGCAGTCACCCTCATGGATATAAGGTGAAGAACGATTTTCTATAGTTAAGTTAACGCTGGGGGAGAGTTGAAGGGTGTTACCGTCAAACTCCACCCCTTGTTTGCCCCTTCCTAAATCCCTAATATCAAACCATTCAACCGCACCATTTCTATCTCGCAACCCCACACTCCCCTCTGATCGCATAAACAACACATAAACATTCCCCACCTCTGAGCGGTTACTCTGCCTATTGGATGGCACAAACAAAAGCGGTCTTCTCTCAACCCTACCGCTCCCCCGCTGAACAGCGCGTCCCTCTCTTGCACTGCCGACTCCCTGAGAGGGAGAAGCGCATAGATTAGAATCCATAAGTGAATAATAATAAAGGGCACGCGCCAAAGGAGTTATGAGAGAGGGGGGGAGAGGAACATCCTTAAAACCCTCTTTGCAACTGACCTTTTGCTGAAGAACGCGCGCCGCACATTGCGCAAAGTCGGAAGAACGAGCGCACCACCTTCCCACCACATCTTCTTTAACGCTTTGAGGTAGTTTTTGATCTGAAACCAACAGCATAAGCCATCTTAATACAGCCAAGTCAGGACCTGCTATACCATAATGAGAATCAGAACCAAGCTCCTTAGCATCAACATCCGCTACCCTCTCAACCTGCGTTGGGTCAAAAGGAACTTCATAAATGCTGTACAAAGGCAGGTCAAGGGTAAGTTGCTGGGCAGGGATAAAACGCGCAGTTAAATATTCGCCCCATTCCTCTTCCCCAATATTGCTCCTACTTAACACATCTTTCGCCCCTTTTAGCGCTTGCGCTATTTTACCCACCATCTCGCTTAAAAACCTTTCATAATTCCTTTGATACCTTTGAGGGGAAAAGCAGGCGTTGTCCCCATTATTAGCAGGTATAGAAGATGAAGAAACATTGCCTACCCACACACCTTCCCTCTTGTAAATCTGTGTGAAATAGGAGGCAATAAGCACATCCATCAACAACTCCTTTGCACCTACAGAACCTGCTAAAAGCGCATTGGTGAGCACCCAGGGCAGGTGGGCAAAGCGAGCGGTGCGCTGTGAAGAATGAGCGTTAACCATTTCATTCCACAAACGCTCCATAAAGCGATAAGCAGGATGGGTGGAAAGGCCTCGCGCATCTGCTTCCTTTAGCGCTAGATAGCCGCCTAAAAGCCATGCTTTGACCTGGGGGTCAGACACCACCTCAAGCTTAGCGCGCACTGTCTCATCAAAGCCATAATTGACACCTACCGGCAGACGGCCGTTTAAAATCTTGTCAGCCACCTCTCCGGCGCGGGCGCGCAAAGAACAATCATCCAAATGAATAAAGAGCAGGAGGCGAAGCAACCTTAATTTTTGAGCAAGAGAGAGGGGAGAGGAGGGAGAGGAGAATAAGCGTTGCACCAAATTCTGCGTTTTTTCCCAATCCTTTTTATTAAGCCATTGTGGGGGCGCTTGAGAGCCGTTAATGACACGGTGCATAAAAGCAAAATAATCATTCCTGTGTTTATTCTCACTAGCCAAGAGATGCTTAAGATACCATAACACCACAAAATCTAAGCGCTCTCTATCAAACCCTTCCACCAAATTCTTTAGCGCCTGCCTGTAAAAATCATCCCCCCTCAGCGTATTCTGCGCAATCTCATCTGCCATCCTCCTTTCTAGCGCCCTTTTGACATGATAACTTCGCGCAACCATATAACGGTCCAACAACCTTTTGAAGCGGTCAAAAGAACTTTGCGGCAATGGACCAGTAAAGAGTTCTGGTGTTCCAATCCTCTGTTCTAAAATACGAAGAAGGTCTATTAATCTTCTTACATCAGGGTTTTTGTCCAATGGAAAACAAACCTGCCCAGTACGAAGGCACTCATTCAACCTGCTAAGCACCTCCTCCAACTCCTCTCTTAAAAACCTTCCCACAGCCCCTCTTTGCTGCGTTTGGCGGGCGGGGACAGAATGGGCCGGTCCCTCCACCGCCGGCTGAGCATAAGAAAGGGTGGAAAATAAGGAAGCAGCACTTACAACATAAGCAAACCGCCTCTTAACCCTCTCCCATGTACGCTGAAACCTACCAGCCATTAAACCACTAATCATAATATATTAACACATGTTATTTAAAAAGTTATTGATTGGAGGAGTTAGTGTAATCAGAAGGCAACCTCCCGTATATATCTCGCACATCAGCGGGCGCGCCCAGAGATTTTAAAAGCGCGCACAAGCGAAAGTTGCGCTTGCGGTAAGCTATGTGCAGAGCCACCCTTCCCAGCAAATCCCGAGCAGCCAAATCTGTGGAAGGATGGCGCGCCACCACCTCTGCATAACGGTCCATCCCCTTCTCTATAAAATAGTGGAGAAGAGGCATCCCTAAAGGCGTGTGAGCGTTAGGGTCTGCGCCCGCCTCTAAAAGCTTGAGGAATGTTTCAAAATAGTCCCCCTGCGCGGTTGCCAAAAGCACAGGGCGCCCTTCCATATCTACCGCATTCACATCAGCGCTTGCTTCAACAAGCGTATCAAAAATCCTGTTTTCCGCCTTATTCCTATAGCCCATCCTGTACCTCTCACCATATCCCTCTTCCGCGGCAAGAAAGAGAGGAGTTTTGGAAAAAATATCCCTATCCTCAAGCGGAAAATTATAGCGGTAAATAAGTTGTTCCACTATTTGAGGGAGGACATGCAAAACGCTTAGATGCAGAAAAGAGCGATTAGAGGAAAACCTTACTTCAGGCGAAATGCGCCCTTTTTTCTCCTCTTCTGCAAAAAACCGCTCAAACTCCCGCCCGTCTCTAAACCACACCTTCACGCATTTAATAATTCTCTTTCGCATAACATTCAATATAACATAAAAAAACTTTAAAAACCACATGAAAATTTTTTTAAAGTGAGGGAACAAAACAAAAACAATGGAAAAACGGCTCATAAATCATGCGTTGGAAATATACCTGCGCAAAAGATGGGTGATAACGGTTTTTGCAATCCCTTTCCTTCTTTCTGCGCTATTACTGCTCATAGTACCTGCCCCCACCTACGCAGCGTTAGGGGCGCTCTATTTAAGGACAGGCAGCATTCCTGACCTTAATATATGGGAAGCAGCGCTTACGGTAGCGGTCTATGCGGTTGCGCTCTTTATTAGCAGTGATGCGGCAGTGAATATAGCAGTGGTGGTGAAAACCCAAAGAACGCTCACAAAAATAACTTCAGAAATTATAGAAAACGCCAAAAAGTATGCAAGCAAGATATTTATTATATATACCTTAGCGCTCTTCATTCTCACGGTAGCCCAAATACTCCTATATGACCACCCTTTAAAGGCCGCTCTCTTTGCTTTAGTGAGCGGTGCGGTTGCCTTTGCGCTATTCTTCACCCTCCCCGCGGTGGTGATAGACGAATTGGGAGTGGGGGAGAGCATAAAACAATCGCTTAAAATAGGGGCGCAAAAATGGAGAGAGGTATTAATATGGGCTATCGCCTTTACCCTTCTTCTCGCCTTTTTAGAAGCGCTGCTCCTTCACCTCCCCTCCCCCTGGGGCACCGCAGCCGTTTTTCTCATAAACGCCCTCATAATCACGCCCTTTTTCATAGTCCTGCAAATGCAAATATATATGGAAAAATACCCGTTGGCGAGATGATGATAGAGTCAAGAAAGAAAGACCATGTGGATATTGTGGTGGAAAAAGGCGCGCAATACCATAAAAGCGCAGGGTTTGATGCGATTGCATTTGTGCATAACGCACTACCTGAAATAGATTTTGAAAAAATAGACCTTTCCACCTCGTTTTTGGGTAAAAAAATAAAATGGCCGCTCTTGATAACAGGAATGACAGGCGGCTATAAAGAAGCGGGGGAGATAAATAGGCGGTTGGCGGCCTGCGCTGAAAAGTTCGGAATAGCGCTCGGCTTAGGGTCGCAACGGGCGATGGTGGAGAATGAAGCGCTTAAAAGCACCTATTATGTGCGAGAGGAAGCACCCACCATACCGCTCTTAGCGAACATAGGCGCCTACCAACTAAAAAAATACCCATTAGAAACGGTAGAAAGATTGGTGAGCGCTGTGGAAGCGGACGGCTTGGCAATCCATCTTAACCCTTTGCAAGAGATAGTGCAGCCAGAGGGGGACAGGGATTATTCAGGGGTTTTGAAAGCGATAGAAAGGGTGTGCGAAAGAATTGAGAGAGTGGTGGTGAAAGAGACAGGCGCAGGGATATGCAGGGAAGTGGCAGAAAAGCTTAAGGCAGCCGGGGTGGAGTGGATTGATGTTTCAGGAGCGGGCGGCACCTCTTGGAGCAAAGTGGAGAGAATGAGAGGGGGGCTTAAGGGATTTGATGAATGGGGCCTGCCTACAGTGATGGCTATAAAGGAGTGCAAAGGGATTGCAAAGCTTATAGGAAGCGGAGGGGTGAGGAACGGCATAGATGCGGCAAAGGCAATAGCGCTTGGGTGCGAGATGGCGGGAAGCGCCTATCCATTCATTAAAGCAGAAAGAGAAGGAAGGTTGGAAGAGTTTACCGCAGAATTTTTAAAGCAGATGAAGGTGTGCGCCTATCTTACAGGTTCTGATAGTTTGGAAAAATTAAAGAAAGCGCCCCTTTATTGGGTTTTTTCCCTTACAAGATTATAAAACCGCTTTTCCAACCTTAAAAAATATTCGCGCGCTTCAACTGAAATAAGCCGCAAATAGGCCCGCCAAACAGTCATGTTGCCAAAAAAGGTGCAGAGGCGCTCTAATTCATAGAAAGAAAGCGATTCTTTATCCTGCAATTCATTCATTAAATCTTCAAGGCGCACTGCGTTGGAAAGGATGTGGGAGTATAAAATGCGGTGGTCCTTCCTCCTTCCTTTACTCACCTCAGGCGAGGTTTGAGAACCCCCTCTAATGACCTTAAACTTTAACCGCGCCATAAAATAGATAAGTGTGAAAAATATTAAAAATATGAAAACTTCAATTAACAACCCTCCACTTCGCCCTTATCTTCCTCAGCGCTTCAGAGGCGGCAACTTTTATATCCAAATCGCGCTCCTCTGCCAAAAGATGCTGAAAAATAGGTAAGAACCCTTATGCACTGCATGCGCATCGCATAATTCCTGCTCCTTAAAAGCACCTCATGAAGGGGCTCTAAAGTGCCTTTATATGTGAGGCAGAGAGTTGCAAAGATGGTGAAAAGTTCGCTGTGCGCCTCTGCCACCTGCGGCTCCACCAACAAAAGTTTTTCTAAAAAGGAAATAAGGCGGTCAGGATTAAAGAGCAAAAGAACTTCCTTAAGAAGTTCCCGCTCTCCCTTCTCATTAGAAAGCGCAAAAGAGTAGAGGACAGAAGAAAGAGCCATGTCGCCCATCTCTAAAAGAAGGCGGGTAGCAACCTCCTTATACTCTGTTTTAAGATGGTCAATGAGAGCAAAGGCGGCCGGCTCCCTTCCTGCAAGAAGTTCAGCATAAGCCCTGCACTTTATAAAAAATTCCTTATCATTCACCGCGGGCATGAGGAGGTAAAAAGCGCGCTTGGTGCCTGTATGCGCCAAGGCCTCCACTGCCGCCCATCTCAATTGAGGGTCTGAATGGGAGAGGAAGGAAGCCACCTCATCTAAAGCCCAGCCCTCCCCTACAAGAGCGGCAGACCATAAACCGCAGGCGCGCACATAAACATGCTCCTTTTCATTAAGCGCTAAAGAAAGCAGTTCATCACCATAAAGCTTTTTACCTAATTTACCGAGCATAACCGCAGCGCGGGCGCGCACAGAAGGGTGCGGGCTCTTGAGAAGGGAGAAGAAGGCGTGTGCATTTCTCTCATGCTTTTCTGCCAAGCGCCGTTCCTTCAGCCGCTCCACACTCTCAATCCACCGCACCTCTTCCACCGCCACCTTCCCAAAAGCGCCCGTGTATGCAGGCAGTTTATTTAGTATTTTTTTCAATTTTTTTATGTCCATGCGCATATTTTTCATGTTTTTGATTAGATATAACTAAAATATATATCTTATTGCGAAAATTTTGAAATGTTTTCAAAAGTGAAAAGCAACGGAACAAAAAGAAGATTAAAAATATTTCGCCAATAATGTTAATTTATGGACAAACCATTTGTAAAAAGCGCACACAAAATCTATTTGGACAATAGAGAGTTGATTGATGGAGTGGAGTTTAAAGATGAGAAAGAAGCTTTTGAGTGGATTAAAGAGAACAGAGAGAAAGTGAAGGGGAGAAAAGGAGAGGAGTTAAGCTTGGTGTATATAGCAGAGGTACTAAATGTTGCAGGGAAGATTAGGGATGAGGATTTGCAAAAAGTGGAATGGATGTGTGGAGCTTATGAAATCTATTTGGACAATAGAGAGTTGATTGACGGAGTGGAGTTTAAAGATGAGAAAAAAGCTTTTGAGTGGATTAAAGAGAACAGAGAGAAAGTGAAAGGGAGAAAAGGAGAGGAGTTAAGCTTGGTGTATATTGCGAAGATGTTAAATGTTGCAGGGAAGATTAGGGATGAGGATTTGCAAAAAGTGCAATGGATGTGTTCAGCTTACGAAAGCTATTTGGACAATAAAGAGTTGATTGATAAAGAGGAGTTCAAAGATGAGAAAGAAGCTTTTGAGTGGATTAAAGAGAACAGAGAGAAAGTGAAGGGGAGAAAAGGAGAGGAGTTAAGCTTGGTGTATATTGCGGCGGTATTAAATGTTGCAGGGAAGATTAGGGATGAGGATTTGCAAAAAGTGCAACGGGTGTGCTCAGCTTATGACTTCTTTCAAGCAAAAAAGCACCTATTCTGGAAATATGTTCAACGGTTTAATAGTAGAGAAGAGGCCATTGAAGGGATAAGAAAACTTTCAGAATTTGACTCTCCGCTGATTTACTCGCTGAAAAGGGACAAAAACATAAGCAAGAAATATCTCAGAAATGTGTATAGTGTTATAGAAGGCGAATTAAAGGAGTTGCTAACTGCAAGATGTGTAAAAAGAGGGTTGACAGCAGAAGAAAGAAAAGAAATAGAAAGATGTTACAGAGAAGCAATGGAAAAGATAAGGAAAAGTAAAGGTAGAAAACACGATAAGAAGAAGTTGGAAAGAAGAAAATGGCGAGAGACCTGTCGTGTTATAGGAGCGCTAAGAAGCGGGGTAGAGTTAGAAGAAAGAGCATATAAAAAACTAAGGTCCAGATATTGAAGAAAGAAAAATTTAAAAAATAAAACACTCAAACGGAAATAAAGGAGGTAATTCTATGCCAGAAAAAAGGCCATTTGATGTGCTAAAT
>JALWZW010000038.1 GCA_026992595.1 Microcaldota archaeon
GGTAATAACAGTTCTGTACATCTTATTCCTATAATTCATAACCACTTCAAGCTTACGTCCTCTACCATTCTCAATTAACCGAAGAAAAAGTGGCAGATGTTTCTTACATTTTAATGAGAAACTCTCTCAACACCCTCGCTCTCCACAGTATGGAAAATGCAGTGGTGCCTGGGGAAGAGGGCGATGAGTTGGCTAATGTGAAAAGCGCGCTTAAAGAGTTATTTTTAAGCGGAAGGGCTAGCGGAGATTATTTTGTAAGCAGTAGGGAGGCGGTTCAGGAAAGTTCTCTTGATTCATGGCTCTCCTCTCTTAACGATACTCTCTCTTCGGTGGGTCTTTATATAAGCAGGTATGAGGCAGATGTGGATGTGAGACAGAGCGCTGTTGATAAAGTGGAATACGAATTGAATTTAAGGTTGTTTATAAAGGATGTGGCAGGCGCCGCCTCTTTAGAGAAGGATTATGTTATTAGGCGAAACATCTCTGTGAGCGGGTTGGTAGACCCTGCGATTTATAGAGAAAGCGTGCGCTTAGGGGCTTCGCCTATTTATAGAAGGTTTTATTTCAATCCTTCCTCCTCTGAACCTTCTCTTTCAGTTTCTACTATATCCAGAGGTTTAGAGGGTGCAGGTTGGGTTTATGGACCGTTGGCAACTGTTGCCTCTAATGATTTGCTTGCCGTGCCCTCTGCAGAAGAGGTTCCTTTAAGAGAAAGGCCTTTCTATATTTTGGTGGGCACTTTTGATGAAATTACTTCCTTCCCCGGCTATGAAAACTTTGGCGGATATGTAATTACCAACAGCGTTCCGCAGGGGCGGGAGCCAGGCGAGGACTGTAGAACGCAGGAAAATACTTTCTATCCTTTAGCTTTTGAAGAGAGAAGCGGGGTTTGCCAAGTGGTGGAGGATTATAGCGGAGGTTTGGAGGCACAAAAGCCCTTTATTGTGGTTCCTGACTTTGACCCTGCCTCTGCGCCAGAATGCTATGTTCCTTCTGAAGGCGTTAAGAGGAGGTGCGCCTTGCTCTCTTCTTCTGTCTCTTTAGAGAATGTTAGAGCTAAAAGGGAGATGAAGCAGGGCGAGGTAGCGCTTTATGATGTGGAGAATCCCCGTGATTTTGCGCTTTGCGGCTATTACAGATACACTCCTTTAGGCCCGTCTTTCTTACAGCGCATGCTTAATAATAGTTTCTCTTATGCAGATGTGCAATTTGGATTAGAAACTTTCCTTATTGGCAATTATGCGGCAGGCGAGGAATTTGACCTTTACAGCAGATTGGATAGAGAACTGTTCTCTCGCACGCCGGGCAAAAAAATAAGAGGGCTGCCTGGCTGTAAGAATGCAGAGCAGTGCAATGAGGATTCACCTATAGGCGTATTTACGGTTTCAGACCCCTCTGCTTTTGGATGGGGTGCTATTGCAGAGGAGTGATGGAATGAGGGGACAGGCATCTTTGGAAATGCTTATAACTGTTGGGATGGTGCTTGCTTTCACGGTGCCAGTGGTTCTTTTCCTCCTTACTGCAACCTCTGCCGGCTATGAAGATACATTAAAGGCGCAGGCAGATGCCTCCTCCCGCATGCTTGCAGAGGTTATAAATGAGGTTTACGGACAAGGAACTGGCGCTAAAAGGCGCGTTGCTTTAGCTCTTCCCTCCTCTTCGGTGCGAGTGGTGGTAGAGGGCAATGAGGTGGTTGTGGAAACAGAGAAATACCGCGCTTCCTCTCCTATTTTTGCCTCTATGTCCACTCCTAGAACTGAAATTGAGGTAGGAAGCGGCTTGATGGTTTTTGAGGTTGTTAATGTAGGCGGGAAGGTTCAGGTGAGCTTGTTTGAGGGCGCAGGTGGCGGTTGAATTTATGATTTATTTCGCGGTTTTTGTCGCATTAGCGATAGGCGCTTTTATTGTTTTAAGCATTATTAGAGAGGACGAATATCCACGAGCGCAATATGCGCTTTTAAATGAGGTTGGGAACAGCGTGGTGGGAGCGATAAACTTTGTGGCGCGCAGCGGAAAGGGCTTCACTTATAATTACACCTTCCAAAAAACGCTTTTAGGGAGAAATTATTCGGTGGTTTTTAGAGAATCTTATGTGGATATGGGCTTGGACGATGTGAGCCAGCGCTTTGATTACCTTCCTTATAATTACAAGATGGAGGGAAAATGCCGCTCCTTCCCCTGCTCCCTTTCCAGCGACCAGATTAAAAAACTTATATTAAAAAATAACGGCACACATGTAATAATAAGGGTGGAGTGATGAAAGGACAGTACTTTAGTTTTGATGCTATTGTTGCGGTTGTTATTTTTGCGATGGCTCTATTCACTCTGTTCTCTTATTGGCATAGCGTAAGGTCTTTCTTAGAATTCCAGTCCGCTGATTTAACAAAAAAGGCCACTGAGATCTCTATAAACCTCTTCCTTCCTTCTGACCAGCCCTGCTCTGCTGCAAATATTTTAAGTTTTGGGACTGAGGACAGGCGCTTAAGTTGGGCGCGCATCTCTTCTTGCACCCTTCCCCAGGAGCGGTTGCAGGAACTCACAAAGGCGCAGGGTAATGTGTGCTTGGAGTTTAGGCGATTGGACGCTGATGAGGTGAAGGTGTTGGGAGCTACTTCATGCGCTGCGGCAACCGAAGGCGCGCGCGAGGTGGCGAAAATAAGGCGGGCGGTTGCTTATGAGGAAGGCGCTTTAGGTTTTGTTGATGTTTATGTTTACAGATAAGGTTGTTTTTGCTACTTCTAATGTGCATAAGTTTGAAGAGGCGCGCAGGGTGCTTGGGGATATTATTATAAGGAAAGATTTTAGATGTAGGGAAATTAGGGCGGAGGATGTGGCAGAAGTGGCAGAGGATGCGGTGAGGCGTGCTTATGCGCACTTTCGCACCCCTGTTTTTGTGGAGGATTCAGGGCTTTTTATAAAGGCGCTTAACGGCTTCCCTGGCGCTTATTCAAAATGGGTTTATGAAAAGGTGGGTTGTGAAGGGGTTTTAAAGTTGATGATCGGCATAGAGGACAGAACCGCTTATTTTCGCTGTGCTGTTGCTTTTTTTGATGGGCAGTCGGTTAGCACTTTTGTAGGCACCTGCAAAGGAACCATTTCTTATGCTGTAAGGGGAGAGGGTGGCTTTGCTTATGACCGCATCTTTATACCCGATGGGTTTAATAAAACTTTCGCAGAAAAAATAGAATTAAAATATGTTTTATCTCATAGATATAAAGCGTTAATGAAGTTAAAAGAGTTTTTGAGTGGTTATTATGGCAAGGTTGCATTCAAAAAAGAAAGGTAAATCAGGAAGAAAAAGGCCTAAAAGCACCGAAAGTCCAGAATGGACTCCTCTTAGCAAGGAGGAGGTAGAAAAGGTGGTGCGGGAATTTGCATCTAAAGGAGTCCCTCCTTCTCACATTGGATTGATATTGAGAGATGAGTATGGGGTGCCTAATCTTCGCGGTGTGTTGGGCACTTCTTTAAGCGCCTTTTTAAGAAAGGAGGGTTTGGAGCAGCAGATTCCAGAAGACCTTCTTAACCTTATAAGAAGAGCGGTTAGGATGAGGGATCATTTAAAGAAGTATAAAAAGGATATTCATAATAAAGTTAAACTTACTCATGTAGAGTCCAAAATCCATCGTTTAGTGAAATATTATACGCGTACTGGGCGTCTTCCTGCTGGCTGGAAGTATGAAAGAGAAAAAGCACACTTGTTGGTGAAGTGATTTTATGGCAGGTAGGAGAAAGAGAGTAAAGGCGGTAGATAAGTGGAAGTTAAAGCGATGGTACACTGTTACCGCTCCTCAGGTCTTTGATGGGAAAGAGATAGGCGAGGTGGTTTCTGCAGACCCCAATAATTTGATTAATAGGGTGATTGAGGTTCCGCTTTTTGATGTGGCAGGCGCGGCAGGCGGGGTGCATGCTCAAACCGCCATGTTCACTTCTTTGAGATTTAGAATAGTGGATGTTTCAGGCCAGGAGGCAAAAACCAAATTTATAGGCCACCAGATCTCTCCTGCCTTTATAAAAACATTTGCAAGAAGGGGCAGGACCGTTCTTCACCATGTTTTAGATGAAAAAACAAAGGATGGGGAGACGGTGAGGTTAAAGCTTATTGCGGTTACCGGCTCTCGCGTTAGCCAGAACACTAAAACAAACTTAAGGAAAATGCTGGAAGAGGAAACAAGAAAGTTTGTGAGGGAAAGGAATTTTGATGATGTGGTTCGGGAAGTGGTGTTTGGAAAGCTTTCTTCCCATCTTTTCTCAAAATTAAGCACCATTACTAAGATGAGAAGGGTGGAGGTAAGGAAGACCGAGAGGCACGAGGTGTTTAAGTGATTGGGGGGATGGATCCCCGGCAGTTGCAGGCGCTCATGCGCCAGATGGGGATTAAATCAGAAGAACTCTCTGCCAAAAGGGTTATTATAGAATGTGAAGATAAAACCATTGTGATAGAGGAGCCGCAGGTTGTGAAAGTTTCTATGCAGGGAACGGAAAGCTTTCAGGTTTCTGGGAAGGTAAAGGTTGAAGCGGCTATTTCTGAAGAGGATGTAGAGATGGTTGCTGAGCGCGCTGGAGTAAGTAAGGAGAAGGCGCGCCAAGCTTTAAAAGAGTGCGGCGGGGATATTGCGGAAGCGATACTTAAATTAAGCGGAGAGTAGAGGAGCGATTGCTGAAAGAGGCGAGTATGTTTTTTAAAGTAAAGCGATAAAATATTATATGCGCGAACTGTTTGCATTGTTCCTCTTCATTTTTCTTATTTTTGTTTTAGTCCCTTTTCTGCCGCAGGGAAAGGTGGATGAGAAGGATGCTGCATCTTTTGTTTATGAGGATTTAAAACAGCGCTATCCTGGGGCAAGCGTTTCTATTATAAGCGTTTCTAAGGATGGAGAGGGGTATAGTATTAAGGCAAAAGTGGTGCGGGGTGCCGAGAGCCCTTGTCCTGAGCGGATGCATCTCTTTTATAATTACCCCGAAGAGCGCTTCATACCCCGCCCTCCTGAAATTATAACCAGCGGTTGCAGGGTGTGTGATGCTGGGCTGTGCACCCTTGCCTTTCCTGAGGAAGCGATTATTGCCTCCCATCAGTTTGATAAGAGCGGAAGGGTGGCCTCATTTTTAGAGCGCAACCCTACTGCAAAACCGCTTGTTTTTGAAAAAGATGGGTTGTGGGAGGTGCGCTGGAAAGGGGCTAATGAGACCTTGAAGGTTTTTGTTTGGAGGAATGGAACTTTTAAGGGGGCGAGCAGGTGAATCTTTTCCTCTTTCTTGCCCTGCTATTTCTTACTATCTTTCTTTTAGGCAGAGTCCTGGAGCATTTTAAGGTGCCTTGGTTTTTTGCAGCGCTTTTTTTAGGCCTTTTTCTCTCCCTTCTTTTTCCTCCTTTCCTTGTTTTTGAAAGCACTGAATTTATTTTTCTTTCTCAGTTAGGGATGTATTTTTTGTTATTTTTAATCGGCTTTGAAATTAATCCTCTCCAAATTATAAAACAAAGTTCTCAAGTATTTAAAACCTCTTTTGCTATAATTGCTGCTGAAACGGTGGTGGGAACAGCGCTGCTTTCCCTATTCTTTAACCTTCCTCCATTTCCTGCCCTTATTCTCTCTTTATCTTTTGCGGCCATTGGCGAGGCAGCACTTTTTCCTCTTTTGGAAAAGTTTTCCCTTCTTAAAAGCAGAATAGGTCAGTTTGCATTAGGTGTGGGTGCGGTGGTTGATTTTTTTGGGATTTTGGCGGTACTGTTGCTTTCGGTGTTTTTGTTTGAAAAAGAGGGAGCGGTGAGCGAGGGCATTATTTTTAACTTTCTTCTTTTAGGGGGTTTGGTTGCTCTCTTTAGTTTTTTAACGCGTATTGAGCATAAAAA
>JALWZW010000039.1 GCA_026992595.1 Microcaldota archaeon
ATAACGAAATGGTAGAAGAGGAGGAAAATGAAGGAGGGGCAGAAAGGAAAGGGGGGATATCTACCCCTTAACAGCCAACAAAAACTGCTTAAAAAGGGTTCGCATTTTTGGTTAGAAGGTTTAAAAAGGAATCTAAAGAATCTTTGGACAGCACAAAACCAGAAGAGAGACGCAAAGACCTCATTGCCTCCTTTAAACCTTCTCTTTCGCGCTCCTCATTATGCTCCCCAACCGCCCAAGAGACCTGCAAAGCCCCAAAAGGTTTGCCGTTAGAGGAAAGAACAAAATCACACTCGCGCTTTCCTTCCCAATAAAATAAACGATAACCTCGCTTCACCAACTCGCTTGCCACAAATGCCTCAAATAAACGACCCATATCAGAACTATGCCCTTTTGCCACCGCCCATCTAAAGCCCAAATCAAAAGGATAGACCTTACGCGGAAAGGCCATCCGCTCTTTTAAAGAATAGGAAAAGCGCTTTAATTCAAAAAACACCATGCTGTCCACAAATGCTCTCAAGTATTTCTCCGCGGTGTGATAAGCGATTTTAAGCATTTTGGCGATTCCATTCACCGAAACTTTAGAAGAAATATGCCTAAGCAAAAAATGCGCCACCTGCTCTGCAACATCAACATCTAAATCATGCCCAGCAGCCACATCACGCGCAATAATACTTTCATAATACTCAAGAAGAAGGCGCTTCTTTTTTTGAGGGTCATTTTCCAAAAAAATCTCAGGATAGCTCCCTCTCGTCATCATCTCCTCAACTAATCCCAACAACGCCTCCCTATCGCGCGGATCATCCCTTATACCCCTAATCCTCATCGCTTCCCTGAGAGAAAAGGGGAAAACTTTAAAACTTACAAACCTTCCTGCAAGTTTTTTCTGAAACTCTCGCCCCATCATTGCAAGAGTGGAGCCAGAGATGATGAAATTTACAGGATCTCGCCTGTCATAATAGGCGCGCACATAATTCTCCCACCCCGCTATATTCTGAATTTCATCTAAAAAAAGGTGAACGCCTTTTCCCCCTATTTTTTTAGCTTCCTCATAAACGCGCTTAAAGCCCGCCTCTTTTATTTCAGGGTCTTCAAAATTTATATAAATGGCGCGTTGGGAGTTTTTGATTAAGAAATCAATTAACTGATACATGACAGTGGTTTTTCCCGCTCTTCTGGGGCCGATCACCACCTTAATGACCCTATCATTTAACCACCTTGCCATCTCTTCCACACACTCTCTCTTAATGCCAATAAAAGAAGAGGGAACTTCGCCTGTAGAAAGCCAGGGGTTCCAAACCTCCAGAACCTCTCTGAGAGCCATAAAAAATAGCAGGAAAGGTTATTTAAAAACCTTCGCATTTTTGGTTAGAAGGTTTAAAAATCTCCATTAAAGGGGAGTAAAGAGATTTTTTAAAGATTAACTAAAAAAATAGAAATAAAAAGGGCCCGTAGCTCAGCTTGGTAGAGCAGCGGACTCTTAATCCTGGGAGAAATCCGTAGGTTGAGGGTTCGAATCCCTCCGGGGGCTTGAGGTTTAAACACTGCAAAAGATTTTAAACATGACTATACATT
>JALWZW010000040.1 GCA_026992595.1 Microcaldota archaeon
AGAGTTGCTCCAAGATTCTGCAGTGGACTGGACTGCAGAAAGGAAAGTGGTCCGCGAGGTTGTACAGGGTTCCAAGATAGTGGTTGCGGGTGCTGAAGCCCAAGACACTTTAGAGGCAGCAAGAGAGTTTATAAAGCAGTTGAGGGAGGCCTAACGAACAAACAAAAGCACATCTGTGGGCAAATTCCCATTAACTATTTTTTTCCTTTTTTCCACCACATATCCGCTATCTAAAAATGCTCTTTCCATCAACCGCCCTTCTGCAGTAAGCACCGCTATTTTAGCAATAGCATTTTTTTTGCAGGCAAGCGCAAAATTTTTATACAATCTTTTAATAACCCGCTTACTCGCAATCCTTAACCCATAGGGGGGATTTGTTATTATAAGGTCTGGTTGGAAGTTAATGCACATACTCTCGGCATTTGCTCTGAATACTGCACCCTCTGCTCCTGCACTTAAACAATTCTTCAGCGCACCTTGCACATGCTTTTCAAAAAGGTCGCTTCCCACCAACTCAGCGCAAGAAAAAGAGGGCAATGGGCGAAGAGCGCGGGTGTGCGGCAGTTCAAAGCGCCATGAGGTGCGCCAAAGGGAAGGTGGGATGCCTCTAGCATATAAACTTGCCTCACACAAAAAAGTTCCCCCTCCGCACATAGGGTCATAGAGCGCTTCTCCGCGCCATCCAGACCATAAAAGCATGGCTGCGGCAACTGAAGTTTTTAAAGAGGCGGGATGCTCATAAGCACGATAACCTCTTCTATGAAGAGAGCGGCCGCTGGTGTCCATCCACAAATAAAACTCCTCTCCATCAAGATAGGCCATCAATTTCACATCTGGCTTGCTCAAATCAACGCGCGGCCTAAAATCGCAACTTTCAATAACCGCTCTCCCTACTGTGCGGCTCATATCTAAGGAGTTAAACGAATGTACTCCATTCCTGCTGCTTTCCACCCCAAAACTTTTTCCTTTAAGCCAATTCCACTCCGCATCCTTCACTATGCGCGCTATCTCTTCTAAGCTTTTTGCCCGCCCCCGAACTTTCAAAATACCTACGCGCGTAAGGGTTCTAGAATGAAGGTTAAGAACAACTGCTTCCTCCATGCCTCCTTCCCAAAGTAAAAAGCCGCGCTTCTGCTCCCCTCTGCCACCTATCAGCGCTTTTACCTCTTTTTCTGCCACATCCTCAAAGCCGATGGTGGTTGATAATTTAAGCATCTTATAATTTTCTTATTTTTGCTATAAAAAACCCTTCGCTTAAAAAGTCCTGCGGGTATATCCTAACCGCTTCCTTCATACCTATGCCCCGCTTAAAATTACCTTCTATTCTTATCAACTCTGCCTCTTCGCTTTCTAATAAGTGGCTCACCACCTCCTCGTTTTCTTCGGGAGGGAAGGTGCAGGTTGAATAAACAAGAGTGCCTCCCCTCTTCAACGCCCTAAAAGCGCTTTTAATTATTCTTTTTTGAGTGCGCGCTATTGCCTGTGATTTTTCAGGACTCCATCTCCTCCATGCTGAGAGACCGCTTCCTAAAGC
>JALWZW010000041.1 GCA_026992595.1 Microcaldota archaeon
GCACAAGGTGCAATCTCTAAGCTTTCTCTCCAAATACTCTCTCCTCAATCTCATTTGCTCCTCAAACTTCTCTCTAGACACTCCAGCAACCATATCTTCAGAAACATCAGAAGGGAGAGAAGCAGGGGAGTAAAGGGAGGAGAGGAGAAGAATGAATAGAATAAAAGCGGCAAACCGCATGTAGAATAGAAGCGGGGGAGGTTTAAAAACCTTTGCCCGCGCGTTTTTTAGGCCCTTTGCTCAAACCTTAACCCACCAAAACACCTAAACCGTAGGTTTTCCTCAGGTGTTTTTGATCAAACTTTTGACCTAAGTAAAACAGTAGAAAAAAGTTTCATTTGACAACTTTTAACCTCAGCTCTTAGGGGAAAAAGTTGCCTCAGGAAGTTTTGACAACTTTTAACCTAAGTAAAACCCCCAAACCGTAAGCTCCCCTCAGGAAGTTTTGGTAACTTTTAACCTAAGTAAAACAGTAGAAAAAGTTATATGCAGGGAGCAGGATTTGAACCTGCGCAGCCACTAAGGCACCAGGCCCTCAACCTGGCGCATTTGACCAGACTCTGCCATCCCTGCGCGCATTTTAAAAAAAATTAAAACCTGTTTAAATCCTTTACTATTTGCTCGCAGGCCCTTTTCACCATCTCCTTAGGAGACATTTGATAGAAACTCTCCACAAAAACTTTATAAGCGCCGTTATCCTGCTCCCCAAAAGAAAATATACCGGGCTGGAATTTAGCGTGCTTAAAGCCATAGCCCACTTTAGCAACACCTTCTAACTTTACCCTTTGCCCCTCTTTCAAAGTGAATAAAGGAATGTTATCCAATGCCGGCCTTATATCCTTATCATCTGTCACCAAATCAGAGGAATAAACCTTTTTAGGACCTTCAACATCTAACATAAATAAAATTTCGCTATCTTCAGGCACCTTTTCAGGAGTGATAAGAGGCACTAAGCCAATCCTATGCGCTATATATTCATCCCAAAAAGCGCTGTTGTTTTCGTAAAAAATTACTTTATCTATCGCAAGCACAGGAACCCTCCCAAGCACATAACGCCTCACGGCATTAAGAAGATAGTGATCAAAACCCTTTACCTCAAATACAATACTTTTATCATCCTCTGCCAATTTCTTCATCATAAACAACGCCCCCTACACTCTCCTTCCTCTTCTCCCGCCTTTTCTCCTCATAGAATCAGTTGGAAGGGGAGTGACATCCTCAATACGCACAATCTTTAAACCGCTTCTTGCCACAGTACGGACCACTGCCTGCGCGCCAGGGCCAGGGGTTTTTAAACCAGAACCGCCGGGCGCACGGATTTTAACATGAACATGAGTAATGCCCTTTTCCTTAAGCGCATTTACAAGCTTTATGGCCGCCTGCATTGCGGCATAAGGCTTTCCCTCTTCCCTATCCGCCTTAACAACCATGCCTCCGCTCGCCCACGCAATAGTTTCCGCACCGCTTAAATCGGTGGCCGTAATAATGGTATCGTTTTTAGAAGAATAAACATGAAGAACTGCCAACTTACCCTTCTTCTGAGACGCCATCTTCACCACCTTCTATCTTTTTCTCCTCCTGTTGAGAAGGAGGTTTAACAGAAATATCTATTTGCTTAAAATAACCAATTTTTGGTTCATCTTCCACAGAAATCATAATACCGGGCCTTGTCACCCTTCTTCCATCCAGCGCAATAAAACCATGGGTGATGAGTTGCCTTGCCTGTCTCATGGTCCTAGCCAAACCTTTTCTTTGAACCACTGTTTGCAAACGCCTTTCTAAAATCTGCTCCACAGTCAAAGAAAGCACATCATCCAACTGAGAATTGGGCTTAAGAATACCCATCCTAACCAATTTGTCCAAAATCTTCTGCTCATCTTCCTTCCTTTCTTCCTCAGTAAGAGAGAGAAGGCGCCTTGCCTCACGCCTGTACTTTTTTAATTCGGCCATCGCCCTCCAAATCTCACTCATATTTTTCAAGCCATACTTTCTTTTAAGCGCCTTTTCTCTCGCGATACGCTGCTCATCCCACAACTTTTTAGGCCTATCAAACTTATTCCTCAACCTGCGCGGATCTCCCATACTATCACTTCTTCTTTCTCACCACTCCTACCGCAATACCAGTTCTACCAGTATTCTTAGTTCTCTGTCCTCTCACTTTTTGGCCATACATATGCCTAAATCCTCTCCAAGTGAAAATATTTTTCTCCCTCTCAATATCTTGCCTTACTGCAAACCCTAAATCGTTCATTATCACATGAACATCTTTACCGCTAACATAATCCTTACATCTATTGAGCATAAAAGAAGGAAGATATCTATGAACATTCCTCAAAAGCTCCTCCACCTTCTTCAACTCCTCTTCGCTTAACTCACCAACACGCCTTTCAGGAGGAATTCCTAACTTTTCTTCAATCACCTTAGCCACTGCATGAGAAAGGGTGTGTCCAAAGCCCTTTATCTCTAAAAGCGCCCATTTGAGGGATTTTTCTCCCTTTATATCCTTGCCTACAATACGCACAATACCTTTAAACCCGCTGGTTTCTTCCTTTTTCCCGCCTTTTTTCTCTTTCATCCCTTTTTTCTTTCCTTCCTCTTTCTTTTTACCACGCTTACCTGCCACGCTCACACCCTTGAAACGCTTTCTACTTCTACCTCCCCCACTCCTTCCACTGCTCTAATCCTCTCCTCAATTTTTTCCACACCGCCTTCTTGATCAGGCAAAAGGAGCGTTAAGCGAAGTGCCTTTATTCCAAAGCCAATATCCACTAAAGCCATATCTGCTATCTTCGCCTTCTCGCCCAGCGCATCCTTAATATGCTCTTGGGCAGAATCATCTTTTAAATAAACCTTCATTTGCACTGCCACATTATACTCCATTAATTCACCTACATTAATAGATGTAAAAGAAAATAAAGAGATATGTATTTAAAAATAACCTTTGCTTTCATAAAATAGCGCCCAAATTTTAAGAGTAGATAGTATGGAAGCCCCAATGGTCTAACCTGGATAGGACGCAACCCTGCGGTCAGGTGGCTGAAAGGTTGAGGTCGGCGTTCAAATCGCCGTTGGGGCGCTTATTTTTTTAAAGGAAAAATGAGGAATAAAGAATAATGGGAATTAGGGAGAAAATAAAGGAGATAGAGGAAGAACTCTCCAAAACCAAAAAGAACAAAGCCACAGAAAAACACATAGGGCTTCTAACCGCGCGCTTGGCAAAACTTAAGCGCGAGATGATGCAAAAAAGTAAAGGAGGGGGAAGCGGGTTTGCAGTGAAAAAAAGCGGTGATGCGACCGTTGCGCTCATCGGTTTTCCCTCTGTAGGAAAAAGCAGTTTATTAAGCGCGCTCACAGGTAAAAAATCAGAAGCAGCGCATTATGCATTCACCACATTAAGTTGCATTCCAGGCACGCTAATATACAAAAAGGCAAAAATCCAAATATTAGACCTGCCGGGCATAATAGAAGGCGCGCATGAAGGAAAGGGGAGGGGGCGAGAAGTAATAGCAGCAGCGCGCTCTTCTGACCTCATATTAATGCTTGCAGAATATGGCCACCCAGAGCAGTTTAAGAAAATAGAGCGCGAACTGTACGAGGTTGGGATAAGATTAAACCAGCAAAAACCCAACATAAAAATATCCAAAAAAAGCAAAGGAGGAATTGTTATCCACTCTTCAGTTAAATTAACAAAAATAAGCGCTGAGGAAATAAAAGGTGCGCTAAGCGCTTATGGTATATTTAACGCGGATGTAAGCATACATGAAGATGTAGAGTTGGAGCGGTTTATAGACGCGATAGAAAGCAATCGCGCATACATCCCAGCGCTAAAGGTATTTACAAAGGCAGATTTAGGAGAGGAGCGGCTTCCAGGATATATTTACATTTCTGTATTTGATAAAGAAAGCATAGAGAAGTTAAAGGAGGAGATTTATAGGCGCTTAAATCTTATTAGAGTGTATACAAAAAGGAAAGGGGAAGAAGCAGATTTAGAGGAGCCGCTTATTATAAAGAAGGGCAGCACCATAGCCACAGTATGTGAAAAACTCCATCGCGACCTTAAAGAGAATTTCAGATATGCGTTAGTATGGGGAAAAAGCGTAAAATTCCCGGGCCAGAGGGTTGGATTAGAGCATCAATTGGAAGAAGGAGATGTGGTGCAAATAGTGGCTCGTTGATGATTAAACACTGAACAATGCAGTTAGCAGCTTTTTTAAATCCCAGGGCTTTAAAGGGCCAGCAGGAGAAATCAAAACATCAGCAGCCTTTTCTCGCTCTAAAGCAGGATTAAATGTGATGTTGATAGAGGTACCGTTCACCACAAAATCAAATTCCTTTCCCCCCTCTAATCCATAGTTAAGAGGAATACCTGCACGGTCAAGAAAGACCGCAAACCAATTTTCCAGCAACTTACCCTTCTGGTCCTCACCTAACCTAACAGTGTAATAAATAGGGTCTATCACATAATATTTCTTAGGGGAGACCTCTTTTTTAGCTATAGAACGAGAATAGAGAGTGGATTCTAATAAGATGTGGTGGGCAAGCAGCTTTTGTATATATTCAGAAACGGTCTCCCTTGCTATCCCCGTCCTTCTCTCAATAGAAGCAAGGGAAACAGGTCTTCCAATAGCAGAAAGCAAGTAATCAAAAACCACATAGAATTTTTTAGGGTTATATCCATAACGCTCTATAATGTCCAGCCCAATAGAGTGATCCACAATCTCCTTCCCCTCTTCCATTGGGTTAGATGAAAGCGCTACGGAAGGAAAGCCGCCAAAGAGCAGGTAGCGGTTAAAGAAATATTTTATTTTTGCCTCTTCCTCCGGCATGGCAGGTAAAGAAGGGGTTTTCCAGTGTAGAAATTCTTGGAAAGAAAGCGGGTAGAGCTTATACTCTTTAATGCGGCCCACCAAATGCCTCGCCTCCCTGCCTTTCAAAAGAGAGCCATAAGAGCCAGTTATATAAATATCTCTCCTCCCCAACTCGCTCTCCACTCTAATCTCCTGCTGCCAACCCTTTCTAAATTGAATCTCATCAATAAAAAGCGTGTCTGGCTCTTTACCTATTTCCTCCACATATCCAGAAACAATCTCTTCCAAAGAAAAATGCCTTAAAAAAGGGTCTTGATAAGGGATATAAATACCGCCTTTTTTGCGAAGAAGTTGGAAAAGCAAGGTGGTTTTTCCCACCCTTCGCGGACCTACAATCGCAAAAACCCCTTTTCCCTCTAAAGAGGCGAGAAGCGAACGCGGCTTGCCTGCTCTGCTCTCTAAAATAGAGGGGTCCTGCCACCAAGGGTTCCAAAGCTTTAACCTTTGGAATATATTCATAAACCCAACCTAAACTATTTTGCGCAAGATTATTTTTAAACCCTGCTTAATGGAGTTGGCAGGGTTTAAAAAGCATTTAAAAACAACACTAAAGAAAGGTAAAAAGATAGAGAAGAGAGATAGAGAGAAAAAAAAATAAAAAGAAAAACACATATTCAGAAT
>JALWZW010000042.1 GCA_026992595.1 Microcaldota archaeon
CATCTATAACTATTTATCTTCTTGCTAATCTTCTTTGTCTAAGTTGGTCCATCATTTGTCTTCTTAACTGCATTATTCTTTCAAGCTCAGGATGATTTATGCGAAGGGTAAGAGGGTGGGCTATTCTTCCTCTAGATGCAAAATATCTAAATGTTATGTTTTGCGCATTTACAAAACCCTCTGCTTTCACAAAGGCAGGCCTTGCTTTCACAGTTCTTCTCCATATATGCCATTTACCGCCTATGTATACCGGGCGAGGGACCTCTATCATTATCCCAAACACTCTTTCTCCGTCTTCAAATCTTTCTTTTATTAGGTGACCGTTCTTCTTAGGAAGCACCACAAAAACCACAGCTTTCTCACTAGCTGTCAATCTTCCTAACCAAGGCTCGAATATTATGACTCTTGGAGTCCAACCAATAAATTCTGCCGCGCTCCAATCCAATAGTTCATATCTTCTTCTTGCAAATTCCATTGCTTCTCTAAAGCTTCTTTCGTCTATTTGATGAAAATCTTCTCCTGTATTTATCTTAATAATTCTGTTGTGATATATTGTTATTTCAATTGCTTCTGGTCTGTATATTTCTTTTTTTGAGAGGGGTTGTCCGTTTATAATTATTCTGCTTATCGGCCCATGTTTGCTGTTTATGTGTCTATTATGTGATAATAATGTCCACAATGCTCTACTTATACGTGAATATTGTTCGTTATGTCTCTGTAGAGAGTAGGTCACTTTAAATACCTTTAGAGAATTAGACCCTATTCGCTCTCCTATAATTCTTTCTTTTATTCTAAAAATAGAGATGTGGGGTATCTCTAAAAGATCAAGTTCATCTCCATTTCTTCTCCACACACCTCCTCCATCAAACATTACATACATGGCTTCTCCAAAAGGTGAGGAATAGTCGGCTCTGTTTTGAGGTCCTATTTTGTTAGCAATTTCGCGGTGGCTAAACACTCTATCAATAAACACAACATTTCCCCTCTCTCTTCTCTCTATTAATCTCCTACTTCTTCTTCTCCACCGCCCCGCCCCAACTTCTATTCTAGGGGTCCATGGGATTAGATCGTATGTTGGGGGCAAACCACCTATTTGACGGGGCCGCGCATACACTATAAATTCATTTCCCCTCCACTTTCCTATTCTTATTTTGTTGTGGTTTCCCTGGTCTACTAATCTTTCCAATATCTCTTTTACTATTCTTCCTTGATTTTCGTTTACTCTTATTCTTTGTCTTATCCGATGATATGTGGGCCTACCACTCCAAACACCTCCTAGTTCTACCTCTCTTCTCTCTCTTTCTATTATATTTATCTCTCCGCTTTCCATCAGTCTTTTCAACAGATCTCCTAAACTCTCGTTAGTTTTTCCCAGCAACCTTAAAGGATTTTCTCTTAAAATCTCTGAAAAAGTATTAGGTTGAATAATAAAGTGTTGGTTATATTCAGGTATTTCTTGCAAATATTCCCAATCCCAAATATCTAATCTTCTTCTACCTCCATTATATAGGATTCTTATTGCTCTTTCTCTATCTCTAACGGTTGCCGGAGACCTTAAAATAATTGTTCCTTCTGTAGTTATATCTCTGTCTGTGAACCAATATGTGTTTCTCGCATTGGCTAAAATCATTCCTCCTCTCAGCACCCTTCTTTCAATAAATACTTCTTCTCTTCTTCCCCCCACCCTAACTTCTAAATGAGGCAAAAATGTTTTTTTATTAGGATAATATGTCCAATTTCCACCCCATATTATATCATTGTTTTCTATACCTGTAATTAATCCTCTTATATCTACTCTACTCTCTTCTAATCTGCCTTCTGCAATCTTTTCCACCAATTCTTTTTTGAGCCACTCTGCCAGGTGTTGGACATTTTCTTCATTTTTATCTTCCTGCCACACATATATGTGTCTGGGTCTCACTTCCCAAAATTCTAAATCTAGGGTGGTACCGTTACAGGGGAACGCTGTTATGAGGGATGCCATGCATATGTTGTGATATCTTAACACTTCTTCAAAGTAAGGATAGCTGCTGGTGGCATGAATGCAACTGACCATTGTTCTATCTCCGCAACTTGCTGTGGCAAGATGGGTTATTCTGGAGGTATAATAAAAAGAAGGTTCTTGGTTGTTGTCTGTGTGTGTAAATCTGGATAAGAGAGATTTTTGTATCTCTATTTTCTCACTCTTACTTATCCACTCCAACATTGCTTTCAAATCCTCTTCCCCCATAACTACAGCTCCTCTAAACCTCCCGTAAGCAGCCAGCCCTCTTAGAAACATATCTCTGCTTAACTGCCTTACTAACTCCTCCCCGCCTATCCCATACAACCTGGCAAACAGCACCCTATCCTGTCTTGCCTCTCTTATAAGTCCTCTCTCCATTAACCGCCTTACATTCTCTTCTGGGGTGTAAATCCTTACGCTGTACTCTCCATCTGCCCCTTGCCCCCTTCTGTTCTGCCCCCTGCTCTCTTGGGTTTGAACAGCATTCTGGGAAGGTTGGGCAGAACGAGAGGGTTGAGCAGAGGAAGCCATGGGACCTGCAAGCGCAAGCGCCACCCCCATCGCAACTCTTCTAAAAAATCTACCAACTCCTTCTCTTATTCTTTTCCACCTTCTTTCTTCAGAAGTGAGCATCCTCCCTGCCATAAAAGAATAGTGGAAGTTAATGGTTTTAAGATTAGTGGTAGGTTGCTTGCTTAAAATCCTTTCCTTTTATTGCTTCTTCATGGTAAAACATGCGTTTTTAGGCGTGCAGCATTCTTTTGAAGAGGCGGATGTTGTAATTATTCCCATTGCTTATGACAGCACCACTTCTTATGGTACAGGTGCGCGTTTTGCCCCTCATTGCATTGTTTATGCAAGCACACAGTTGGAGTTTTTTGATAGGTTTAGAGGGAATGTAGGGGAGCAGATGAAAATTTGCACTTTAGATGAGTTTTGGCCTTCTAAGCCCCCTGAAAAAGCGGTACGCGAGATAGAATCACTCATAAAAGATATAATAGGCGGCGGGAAAAGGTTTGTGGTTTTAGGCGGGGATCATAGTGTAAGCATTGGTGTCTTTAACGCTTTACCTCCCCTCTCTATCCTTCATATTGATGCGCATGCAGACCTTCGCAAAGAATATGAAGGCACTCCTTATTCCCATGCCTGCGCTTTAAGGCATGCGTTAGATAGGCATAAAGTGGTGCAGGTTGGGGTGCGTTCTTTGTGCGAAGAGGAGGCGCAATTGATGCGTGAGGGGAAGGTTAAAACATTTTTTGGCGATGAATGGGAGGCAGAGGAGGTTGTTAAATGTTTGGGAAAGGATGTTTATATAACCTTAGATGTAGATGCGCTTGATTTCTCATTCAATGCTACAGGCACTCCTGAACCAGGCGGCATTTCCTGGCGAAAAATGCTACACCTTGTGGAGAAACTAAAAGATAAAAATGTTGTGGGCTTTGATATTGTGGAACTAAGCACTTCTGACCTTTGCAGCCCTGCCGCATATGCCTGTGCTAAACTGGTTTTTTCTATGATAAGCGCCTTTTGGTATGGCGAAAAAACATAAATGAACATATATTTAAACACTTGGGTGTAAATATATGAATATGCATGCTTGCGCGTCTAAAGGTGTGCCTCCGCTTGCCACATCTTCCCAGGTAGTGCGTAAAGAGCCTCAAAGTGAAGGGGTGCGAGGAAGAAAGCAGAGAAAGGTGCTTGTGATAGGCGATTCTTTGGTGCACGGTGATAAGGTAAAAAATATAAGCAAAGGACTAAATAGACATTTTGATGTTTCGCTTCCTTCCTCTGTCCTCACTTTTGAGGATTTGGTTGACTGGGTAAGGGAGCATGTGGATGCAGAGTTGGATTGTATAGTTATGGGACGCCTTTTTGCTCCTCATCTTAGAGATTTTGATGTGGAAGGTGCTTGGGAGGAAACTAGGTTAGAATTGTTGGGCGAATTGCTCAGATTAACTGAATCTTATAAAACACCCGTTGTTTTTGTGGTGGTGCGCGGAGAGAAAGAATTTTTAAGGCGCATTCTTAATGAGGAACGGGTTGTTACTATTTTAGAATGCGATGCTTTCAACCCTTCCACTCTTTCCTCTATTGTGAATGATGTTATAAATAAGAGAGCGCTTTTTGTCTCTCCTAAAAACTCTTTAGAAGTTGATGAGGGAAAGATAAAGGAGTTTATGGATGTGTGGTCCAACACTTATGACTTGCACATGGGCAGAACCCGCCACTATGCGGTAATGCACTCCCTTCTTACCCATTTTGCTTCTTATGTGCGTGATGTGATCGTGGATTTGGGGTGCGGCACTTGCACTCCTTTAAGTTTTATCTTGGGGGATGTGATAGCTCCCTCTTTAGAGGCAAACCCTGAAAAGAAAGTTAAGATTGTTTGCGTGGACATGAGCAGGGAGATGCTTACTAAAGGGAAGGTCCGGGTGCTGGACACACTCTCTAAATATAATCTTAAGGGAAGGGTTGACCTTTCTTTTCTCTGTTCTAACATTTTTGATTTTGACCTCTCCCTCCCCTCCAATTCTACCGCTTTGGCCACCTATATTATTCATTGGTTAAAAGATAAAGAAGGGTTTGTGAGAAAGCTGGCTCAACTTTTAAGCCCTGGGGCTTACTTTATATCAGTGGAAGAGTGGCCTTTGGTTGTCACTCCTAGTTCCCATATGAAAGAGGACTTTAGAGATGCAATCAATTCTCAAACCACGCCCATAGACATCCTTAACCAATTCTACCCGCTATTAAGAAGTTATAGCTTTGAACTTTTAGAGAGCAAGGTAGAGCCCATTGACGATAACCACCAAATGTATGGAGCAGTTTTTGTAAAAAGATAACTTCTCTTCCCTTATCTTCTATATTTTCACTTCCTCTCCTTGCTTTGGCACTATTACCTCATATTCCTTTAAATAATCTGCCAAATCGCTTTCTTCTCCATGCACCAATACCACTTTTTTTAGCCCCTTTACTGATTTTATAAATTGCAAAAGTTCATTAAAATCTGCATGGCCTGAAAGCCTCACCTGCTCCACCCCCATTTTTATCTCTATTTCCTCTCCTTCTATTTCTACCTTCCTCTCCCCTTCTAAAATTTTCCTTCCTAATGTCCCTTCTGCTTGATAACCTACAAAGACCAGCGCGCTTTCTCTGTTATCTGCCAGCATTTTTAGATAGGTGAGGACAGGCCCGCCTGTAAGCATCCCTGAAGTGGTTACAATTATTGCTGGTTCTTTAAGCACATCTCGCCTGCTTTTTGATTTAGGGCGATGGAAATTTTTGCTTTTAAATGGGTCGCTATCACTCATCAATATCCTTCTCTTTATATCTTCATTTGCGTAATAGGCGTTGTGCCTATATATTCGTAGCGCCTTCCATATC
>JALWZW010000043.1 GCA_026992595.1 Microcaldota archaeon
GATACAGATATTTGGTATTTATAACATTAGAATCTACTGAAGAGAACGGCCAAATGCTCTCTTTAGAAGCGGAAGATAAAATCATAAAGGGGATGGTGGAAAGCAAAGGCAACATTGCCTCAAAATTCAAAATTAAAGTAAAGGAAGTGCCCTCCGCTTACTTGCTTTCTTGGAGCGCGCCTTCCCCCCAAAACAACTACATTTTCGGCTATGAAATGCTTTCCACCCTTTCGCCGGAAAATGTGATGGGCGAATTTACCACGCCGCGCCTAACATTTAAACGGTTGGATACCAGCGTTTTTAGGCCTGTGGAGGATTTAATGAAAACATTCTACGCAACAATAGGAGATTATTATGTGGCAGTGGGGCTAACATTTGGAGTGGTGGTTTCTCTCCTCCTCTTCATATATGCGGTTGTTATAATTTTATTGACTGTTATAAGCGAAAAGATAGGAGGGATGGCGCTTACCGAGGCATTTAAAAAGACGCTCAGCAAAACAGTGGTGAGATGGAAAGGAGATATAGTGATAAGCGTTATCCTGCTCATAGGTGGCTACCTCATCTCTCTTAATTTTGCAACAAAAGCAGGAGTGGAACCCACCCTTAACAACCTCATAACCATCCTTCCCAAGCAAGTGGCGGGAACAATAAGCGCCACTGTTGTGGCATTTGGAGTTATTGTGCTTTATGGCGCGTTGGAGAATTTTGCAAAAATAGTGGCGCTAGAGAGAATGTATGGGATGGCGATAAGGAGAGATAAAGATATATACATAGCAAGAGCGGCCTCGCTAAAAGAAAAGATAAAGCAGTTGGAAAAGATGGTTTCAGAATATGCGGAAGAGGGCTTTGATGTAGGAAAAGAGTATGAGGTGTTGGCCGATTTAAAAGGAATAAATGTGGACCGTCTCATGGCGCGCTTAGATGAAAAGTCAAAGGACCGCATAGATGAAGGTCTAAATACAGTGGAGGAAACCATAACAGGACTAAACGAAAGGAAAAAGTTGGCGGACAGCAAATGGGAGGGATGGAAGAGGAAAATAGAGAGCGTGCTTAAAGAGCAGGGAGAGGTGGCGGCCCCAAACCTTACCTTTATACCTAGTTCATTAAGAATATGGGCACTAACCCAATTTGCAAAAGAAAACCCCGGCTATATAGTGGAAGGAGAGATGTTGAAAAGAAAGAAGATTTCACCTGAAGGGTTTATAAGAAATCTGGCTACTGAGAAGTTGATAAAGGGCGCGTTTATAATGAGAAGCGGCGAGGTTGTGGCAGAGTATTTTGTAGAAGAGAGAAGAACGGTAATAAAAGCGCTTTCACTTAAACTGAGGGCATATTTAAGAATAATAACAGGGAGAATGAAGGGAACGCTTACCGCTGTAATATTTAAAGGGAGCAAAAATTATGTGGTCTATGTGAAAGATACAGACACCGAGGCAGTATTCATCTGCGAAAGAGAAAACGCGAAAGAAGTTTATAATAGGTGGAAGAAAACAAAAGAGTATTTGGTTTAGAGAAGGGGAGGGAGTTAGAGGAAAGAGAAGAAAGATAGGGGAATGTATAGGATGTCTTTTTCCTTTTTTATGCTAGGGGTATCAGAGATTACAATACCATATTCCGCCTTGTAATGGCGCACAGCGTTTGCTATTTGACCTATTTCTTTTCTACCAAAAGAAACCTCTATTGGAATTAAGCGACCGTCTCCTCGCTGAAGGAGGAAATCCACCCCTTTTTTGCGAGGGTCATAAAAGACGCTGGCTATCAGATTATCAGTTTCTTTTAATTTGAGAAATGAGGAGGAGACCAGATGTTCAGCCAACACTCCAAACATCGCCTTATCAAGCACATCCAACAAGCCCAATTTATATCTCAAAGCAGCAGCAAGAGAAGGAGAAAGAAAATAATACTTCCATGGCTTTCGCACCACTTTCCCCGCCCCTCCGTAAGGCTTTACACTAAATACTAAATGGGTCTTTTCAATAATATCTAAAATTGTTCTTATCAAGCGAGAGGAAACGCCAAACCTTTGAGCAAGTTTAGAATCAGACAAACCGCCGGGTTTCTGGGCAGCCAATAAAAAAATAAGGCGAGTTATGAGAGACCTATTATGAGCGTTAAAAGAATGAAGAACCAAGACATCATTATCCACGATTCTATTAACCATATCATTTATTCTTTCAAAAATTAACGCCCCTTTTCTGCTTAAAGCGAATGGAAAACCACCGCTTAAAAGAAAGGATTCAAACTCTCTATTTAAATCCACTTTTTTTCTAATAGCGAGGGTTTTAATATGATTCCATAAGGCGTTTGCTTCTTCCAGTTGAGATTCTTTGCTAAATAACAACTTTCTTAAGATGGGGCGGGTGTTTGGAGGAAGGGAAAAAGCATATTTTAGATGGAGATACTCTGAAAAAGTTAAAGGGTAAAGAGGCTCCTTTAAAGCACGTCTTGAAACATCTGCACTCATCTCTATACTTAAAGCAGAAGAACCAGTAACAACCACAAAGATATTTTTAGTGCGATCATAAATAAGTTTAAGAGCCAAACCCCATTCACTATCAAAATGCGCCTCATCTATCAAAAGAAATATTTTCTGATTGAGGGAAGAGATATGAGACCTTAAAATATCCTCTAAATAAACTCTCACCGCCTCGTAAATCCCTATTCCCAAATATTTCTTCAATTCGTCTGCAAAAAGCAAAAGCACGCGCTCTTTATCTATATTTTTCTGAGTTGTGAGGTAGTTGTAAAGTTGGAATAACAGGGTGCTCTTACCCACCCCTCTCAGTCCGGGCATTAAAATAAGGCGTTCCTCACTCCCTTCAATAAAATCATCTACCCTTTTTTTTAATTTAAAAAAGTGGTTGCGATAAGGGAGAGTGCGGCCTTCTCTTTCAGTCATCTCCTTAGCAGTGCGCGGCATGTAAATTAAGTTGTTCTGGATATATCTTCCAACCAATCCTCTTTCCTCTTCGCGCATTATTTATTTTAGTAAATAAGGATATTTAAATACTTATTTACTTTAGTAAATAAACTTCATAGTGGGGGCGGGGGAGGAAAAAATAAAAAAATAAGAGGAATTAGTTAAGCATGGACAACCTAACATTGGCAGAAAAATATGGGTTTGTGCTGCCGCCGTATAGAATAGTAAAAAGCAGGAAAGAAGCGGTGGAAGCGGGAGAAGAAATAGGATATCCTGTAGTTCTAAAGCTTATTTCCTCCAAAATAACCCATAAAACTGAAAAAGGGTTGGTGAAACTCCATCTTTATAATGAAGAGGAGATAAGAGGGGCATATAAGGAGTTATCCAAATATAAAGGGAAGATAATGGTGCAAAAAATGATAACAGAAGGGGTGGAGCTGCTGGTAGGGGGTGTAAAGGACCCTCAGTTTGGGCCGATGGTAATGGTAGGCCTAGGAGGGATATATGTAGAAATATTCAAGGATGTGAGCGCGCGTCTCTGTCCAGTGGAAGAGGAAGATATTGAAGAAATGATAGGAGAGCTTAAAAGCCATAAGTTAATAGAGGGCGCGAGAGGGAAGAGGATAAATAAAAAGCGCCTTAAAGAGTGCATAAAGGCAATGTGCGCGCTGATGAGCAGGAAGGAAATAAGAGAGGCAGAGATAAATCCGCTTATATGCACGGAAAAAGAGTGTTATGCGGTAGATGTTAGAATAATAAGGGGATAGTATGGAAAAAGTACTTAATCCCAAATCTGCAGTGGTGATAGGTGCCAGTAAAACGCCCAATAAAGTGGGCAATGTGATATTGAGGAATTTAATAGAAAGAAAAATGAAGACGCTCTACGCAGTAAATCCCAAATACCAAGAAGTGCTTGGAATAAAATGCTTCCCTTCTGTAAAAAAGCTTCCTAAAAAAGTGGACTGCGCCATTATAGCAACGCCCGCCGCTACAGTGCCGAAGATAGTTAAAGAGTGCGGAGAGAAGGGAATAAAAGGCGTGATCATTATAACAAGCGGGTTTGAAGAAGTGGGCAACCACAAAGGCGCGCAAGAAATTAAGAGATATGCTAAAAAATATGGCCTGCAGATAATAGGGCCTAACTGTTTGGGAGTTCTAAACATGCACGGCAAAATAGACACCATCTTTTTGCCAAGCCATAAACTGGAAAGGCCAAAAGAAGGGGCAATAAGCTTTTTAAGTCAAAGCGGAGCAGTGGGGAGCGTTATTATAGACATGTTGGCGCATTATGGCATAGGGGTGGCCAAATTCATATCTTATGGAAACGCCACCGCCACAGATGAGAGCGACCTTTTAGAATATTTAGGAAAAGACAAAGAAAGCGAAGTGATTGTGCTTTATGTGGAAGGGGTAAAGGATGGGCGAAGATTCTATAATGCACTTAAAAAAGCGGCGCGGACAAAAAAAATAATAGTTTTAAAAGGAGGGAAAGAGAAAGGAGGGCAAAAAGCCGCTAAATCACATACAGGCAACATAGCGGGCAGTTATACAGCATATCAAGCCGCTTTTAAACAAAGCAAAGTGATAGAAGTGGAAGATATAGAAGAATTGTTTGATATACTTAAACTCATTGAAAAACCGCTTCCCAAAGGAGAAAGAGTAGGGGTGATTACTAATGGGGGAGGATTGGGGATAATGACTGCAGATGAAGTGGAGAAACAGGGGCTTAAACTGGCGGAGTTTGAAGAGAGAACAAAGAAAGAGCTTAAAAAAATCCTCCCACCTTATGGAAGGGTGGGCAACCCTTTAGATTTGGTTGCAGATGCAGATGTGTTTGCTTATGAAAGAGCGCTTGCCGCAATAAGCAAAGATAGAAACACCGATATGCTTGCGGTAATAACATTGCTACAAACGCCCAAAATGGATGATAGAATAGTGGGCGTGCTAACAAAAACAATAGCGCAAATAAACAAACCTCTCGTAGTTATCTCGCTGGGAGGAGAGTATACGGAAGCATATATAAAGATATTTGAAAGAAGTGGCGTGCCAACCTACACTTCCCCTAAAAGCGCAATAAAAGCGCTGAAAAAATTAAGAGAATTTGCAAAGCGCAAAGAGAAAAAACGACGATAAAAGAGGAATAACCAAACAAAAAACAGGAGGGAGACCCCTTACTTCCACTATTCAAAGCGGGGAGATAGAAACACAATAAAGTTTAAAAACCAAAACATACCTTCTGAACTCTTCAAAGAACGCATCCATCACTTTTTCTTTGTTTTCTGGAATTAGAAGAACTGATTTGGAGATAAAATGCACGAACGAGAGCTTAGAAAGATGATAATAAAATTTTCTTTTTATGCGCGCGAATTTTTTTCGGTCTTTGCTTTCTATATCGTATACATAAACTATGTGCATATTTATTGTAACTATAG
>JALWZW010000044.1:0-3466 GCA_026992595.1 Microcaldota archaeon
AAAAACTGATAACGCGTTGAGTAACTTAGAAAAACATACAGACAACTAAGCGCAAAAAGCAAAGCGCTTACCGAGGATAGCGTCTCTTTAGAAAAGCGGCTGGAAGAACTGCTTTTGGCCATCCCCAACTTACCCCACCCTTCTGTGCCTGTGGGAGAGGATGAGGAAAGCAATGTGGTGGTGCGCAAGTGGGGGAAGCCCCAAAAAGGAAGCGAAGTGGTCTCCCATTACCAATTTGCCCATAGTAAGCATACTATTGATTTTGAGCGCGGGGTGAAATTGGCAGGCCACCGCTTTGCGGTTTTATGGGGGAAAATTGCAAAGTTGGAAAGGGCGCTTATAAACTTTATGCTTGCGGTCCATACCTCTAACGGCTACTTAGAGGTTGCTCCTCCCTATTTAGTGAATACAAAAACCATAACAGCCACCGGCCATCTGCCTAAATTCAGATTTGATCAGTATAAAGTGGAGAATGAGGACCTCTGGCTTATTCCTACTGCAGAGGTGCCTTTAACCTCGCTTTTTAGCGGAGAGGTGGTTGAGCCGCCCATAAAGCTGGTTGCCTACACTCCTTGCTTTAGAAGAGAAGCGGGCGCTTATGGAAAGGATATCCGCGGCCTCATAAGGCAGCATCAATTTGATAAAGTGGAGTTGGTGAGGATTGAGAAGCAAGAGGAGAGCTTTAAGGCGTTAGAGATGCTTACAAGAGATGCGGAAAAGATTTTGCAGTTGTTGGAGCTTCCCTACAGAGTGGTGGAGTTGTGCACCGGTGATTTGGGCTTTTCTGCTGCAAAGACCTATGATTTAGAGGTGTGGATTCCTTCACAGGAGCGCTATAGGGAAATCTCCTCCTGCTCCAACTGCACCGATTTTCAGGCAAGGAGGGCGAAGATAAGGTATAGAGAGGGAAAGGAGTTTGAGTTGGTGCATACGCTTAATGGCAGCGGGTTGGCAGTAGGAAGAACGCTTATCGCGGTTTTAGAGAATTGCCAAGAGGAGGATGTGGTGGTTATTCCAAAAGTGTTGAGGGAGTATATAGGCGAGGAGGTTATAGAGCTTAAGTAGCCCACACCCTCTTTATTACCTCTCTCACTTTTTTTACGCTCTCTTCTAATGCCCCTTCTTTATTGTGGATTATGCAGGCGGGCGCTCCTGTGAAGGCGCTATAGGCGGCTAAATAAGCTTTATTCATAGCATCATGCATCGCTATATCATCTCTATCCCTTCTCCTGCTCTTATCTTTCTCTCTCCTTTTTGCTATCTCTTCAGGGGTTGCGTATATGAAAATGAGACACTCCACTTTAAGTTTTTTCAAATGCTCAAAAGGGAGGCCGGGAAGGTAGCCAGAGGGTGTGTTTATGGAGCAGTGGGTGTCTAAAATTATCTTTTCCATTTTTGCCAATCTTTCAAAAACCTCTTTTTGCGCCTCTTTTTGCTTCTCCGGGGGCAGTTTTCTTATCTCGTCCCTATCTGCCACCCCCCATTTTTTAACCACTTCAAGCATCACATCACTGTAAGTTATAACGCGGTATTCTGTGAGATGCTTTAAAATAGTGGTTTTGCCTGCGCCGGGCGTTCCCATCACTATAATCATCTATCCACCCATCAACCCATTTGTTGCGTTATTTTAAAAAAGTTTAAACTCGCGGTCTGCTGCCAAATGGGAGAGATAGCCCAATCCCCCTACCAGCGCTAAGGGTGCATTAAACACCACCCAAAGAAGCGCGGTGTATATGAGCACTGCTAATATGCTGTGGGTTATCCCTCTGTGCTTTGGCTTAAAAAAGGTGAAGAATACAAAGTATATGCCTATAAGTGCAAGCGCGCTTTTTATCACTTCTATATTAGGGAGGCAAAGGTTGTTTCCGCAGGCGGAAAGGTAGGAGAAGGCAAAGGCGAAAATAGGGACCGCTCTATCCAGCCACTGCCTCCCTTTGCTTGCATGATGGTCAAGGTCCGGCACCAAAGCGCTTAGCGCTCCTATAGAGGTGAAGAGAAAGAGGGAGATGATGTCGCGGTAGCCCAGGAGGAGCGCGGCGGCCAATGCTATTACAGCGCCTATAAGCGCATGCTCCCTCCACATCATTTTCTCATTCCAATTGGTATGCTATATTGACATTGGCGCTTACCTCTACGCTGCCCGGTGAAAAGGCGGGCTCGCTCACTCCTGCTTCTAAAGGCGCAGCGCGGAACTCTCTGAATATGGGGCCGGGGTAGTAGAAGGATTCGGAAGCGGAAAGCATTTTACCTAATTTACCGCCCCCACCCTTTGCTATGCTTTCTGCTTTCTTCCTCGCCTCGGCGCTCGCCCTTTCTAAAAGGTCTGTCTGCACTCTCTGCCTCTTTTCGCTGCTTAGGGTGAAGGATACATAATCTATGAAAACCTCGTTTTCTCCTATGCTACTTGCTCTATCCACCACCTCCCCCGCTTTCTCTAATTGCTTTGTGCTTACCACTACTGAGGAAGTTGCCCTATAGCCCACTATGACCTGCTCATAAAAGCAGTTCAACTCTCCTGCGCCTTCGCACCTTCTCTCTGTTCTGTATTCCGGGCTTATTGAGAATGATACGGAATTTATTTCACTTTCTTTTAGCCCTATGCTCTTAAGAGCGGTTAGCAGTTGTTGGGAGAGTTGGGCTATTTTTTCCTCTGCCTCGCGCGCTGTTTTTTCTTTTTTTTTTTTTTTTATTCCTATATTTACCATGTCTGGGTCCACAAAAGCGGTGGCGCTTCCGCTCACTGAAAGCACCCTTTCGGGCGGTTGGGAGGAAACATAAATGTTGGGTGTGAGTTCTGAAATGCTGAAGGTGAAATCTTTTTGCGCTATGAGAAATGCAGAAACCACTAATCCAAGCGCTATCAGAAGGGAAGGGATGGTTAGGCGGTCCATGCCTTTATTTATCAGCGCTTCTTTAAATGGTTTTTGAAAATGATGGCGGCAAGGAGCAGGAGAGAAAGAGCGCCTATGTAGTAGCGGTATTCCATAAGAAAGGGCGCTAGCCCCCACAGCAGAAGTATTTTATTGCATATAGGGCAGGAAAAGGCGACCAAGCCACCTAATGAACCGCCCACTGCGCATGTTTCGCAATTATAAGAGAGCGCGGGGATGAGGAGGAGAGAGGTGGCTATCCAGAAAAAGTAGTCCAACCAAGTAATTTCTACCATTCTTATGAATATGGGGTTGGGAATAATCGCGGTAACCAACCCGCTTATAAGCATAAACGCGGCCGCCGTAAGCACCGCCTGCATGCGGTTCATTACTTTATTTTAAGCAGGAAGGGGTTTTATGTGTTTTGCATTTTTTCTAAATTTCCACCCTCTACCCAAACTTTCCTTCTATTTTTTCCATTGCAAATGGAAATAATTTAAACTTTTTCTTTATTCTAATTTTATATGCTCATAACGCGGTTGGAGGAGATTTTTTTAGACCTTCAGGAGGAGTTGTGGAGAGAGAGGAAGGTGGTT
>JALWZW010000044.1:3476-17478 GCA_026992595.1 Microcaldota archaeon
GGGGAAAAGCACGCTGCTCTATTTAATCGCAAAAAAGGAAAAGAACGCGGTTTATTTTTCTTTTGAAGATGAGCGCGTGGTGGATTTTGAGAAAGAGGATTTTAATAAACTGCTCACCGTTGCCCTCAAGTATAAAGAAAACCCTGTTTTTTTGTTTGACGAGATTCAATATACTAAGCATTGGCAACTGTTTGTGAGAAGGTTGCATAGAAACGGCTTTAAAATCTACATCACCGGCTCCAATTCCCTCCTGCTATCCACAGAATTGAGCACCGCGCTTGCGGGCAGACATCTTGATGTGCTTTTGCTTCCTTTCTCTTTTAAGGAACTTCTATCTTTCCACCGCCTGCTTAAAACCTCCTATTCAACAAGAGAAAAATCCAAGGTTTTGAAAATTTTTGACGATTATTTGCTGAAGGGCGGCTACCCCGCCTTTGTTTTAACAAAAGATAAAGAGGTCCTTAGGGGCATATATGAGGATATTGTAATAAAGGATGTGGCTATGCGCTATGGCATTAAGGCAGTGGACGATTTGAAAAAGACCTCTGTTTATCTTGCTACCGCTATGGCAAAATATATCTCCTATCTCTCCCTCTCAAAACTTTTAGGAATTTCCCCTACCACTGCTTCCCACTATGTGGAATGTTTTGAAAATGTTTTCTTTCTCAAGAGCATATTAAAATATGGAGAATCCACCAAAAAGGTTGTTAGGTCTCCTAAGAAAATCTATTTTTTGGACAACGGTTTAAGGAACTTGCTGGTTACGCGTAGGGATATAGATAGAGGAAACCTTTTAGAAAACACTGTTTTTATCCATTTATTCAGAAAGGGCTACAGGATTTTTTATTTCAAGGAGCGCCATGAATGTGATTTTATCTTCTCTTCTGAACTTTCCCCTAATTTCCACGCCGTTCAGGTGTGCTATGAGTTGAACGAGCAAAATAAGGAAAGAGAGGTTGGGGGGTTGGTTGAGGCGATGGAGTTTTTCAAATTGAAGGAGGGCCTTATCTTAACTTATGATCAGGAGGGTGAATTGAGCGTAGGGGGTAAAAAAATAATTATAATGCCTGTATGGAAATGGCTTTTAAAATAGCCCAAAAAACATTTAAATATTAAACAAAACTCTTATACATGCGCCCCTTGCTTGTATTCCTTCTCTTTGCGCTGCCCGCCTTTTCCCAGTTTTTGGACCATAATTATACAGTAGTGGTGGAGCGAGACGGGAGCGCTTTTATGAGCAGGGTGCAATCTCTCGCTTATTTTGACCCTTCAGTGGATAGGGAAGCGTTGAAAAGCGCGTGTGAGCAGACGGAGGGTTGCAAAATAGAAGGCGATGCGCTTTTCATCACCGTGAAGCAAAGCAAAGGCACTCATTACTTGCTTGAAAAACGCGACCGCTTGTTTTGGATAGAGTACCGCTATGAGCAGAAAGCGCTGCCTTTGGAACTTTTTTCTGAAAAAATGAACCAACTATATGCCCGTTTAGGCCGCCCTCCCGCCTTTTCCTCCCCGCCTCTGGAGTTAGGGAAGCGCTTTGATGTGGGAGATGTAAAAATCTATTACAAAATAACGCTCCCTGATGGCTCTTCTTACACCTATGACCTATCTCAAACGCTTAAGAGAGGCGACACCCTTTCAGCGCAAACCTCTGTTTTAAACACTGTTGCGCTTGCTTTTGTGGTGGGCGCAGTGCTTTTGGGCGCTTTAGCGCTTGTGTTCCTAAAAACAAAATAATTAAATCCCTCTGCTCAATATTCTGTTATGGCAGGTATTGTTGGCTATGGCGCTTATATTCCTGTTTATAGGATAAAAAGCGAAGAGATTGCAGCGGTTTGGGGGGAGGATGCGGAAAGAATAAGCAAAGGTTTAGGGATTTTGGAAAAGGCGGTAGGCGGGCCTGATGAGGATGCGGCGACTATAGCGGTGGAAGCCGCCCGCCTTGCTCTTAAGCGCGCTTCCATAGATGGCAGAGAGATAGGCGCAGTTTATATAGGCAGCGAGTCCCACCCTTATGCTGTAAAGCCCACCGCAACCATTGTGGCAGAAGCAGTGGGCGCAACCCCGCTTATGACTGCCGCTGATTTAGAGTTTGCATGCAAGGCAGGCACTGCTGGTTTGCAGGCGGCGGCAGGTCTTGTGGATAGCGGTTATATTAAGTATGCATTGATTGCAGGCGCAGACACTGCACAGGGGAGGCCGGGAGATGCGTTAGAATACTCTGCAGCTTCAGGAGGCGCTGCCTTTGTGATAGGCCCCTCTCAAGAGAGCGTTGCCATTTTAGAAAAAACCCTCTCATTTACCACAGATACCCCTGATTTTTGGAGAAGGCCTAAGGCAGATTATCCCATGCACGGCGGCAGATTTACAGGCAAACCTGCTTATTTCAAGCATGTAATCAATGCAACCACCATGCTTTTAGAGGAGATGGGAAGGGAGATTTCAGATTATGATTATGTGGTTTTCCACCAGCCCAACGCAAGGTTTCCTAAAGAGGCGGCAAAGCGCTTAGGGGTGAGAGAGGAGCAACTTCTCCCCGGCTTATTGGTGCCTTATGTTGGCAACACTTACTCGGGCGCTTCTCTGCTCGGATTGGCTGCAGTGCTGGATGTGGCAGAGCCGGGGCAATTGGTTTTAGTGACTTCCTACGGTTCAGGCGCTGGCTCTGATTCCTTCTCCTTTAAAATTACCGATAAAATTGAAGAGGTCAGGGAGCGGGGAGTTAAGGTTAAGGAGATGTTGGAAAGGAAGCGGTATATTAGTTACGCCACTTATGTGAAATTCAGGAATAAACTTAAAATGTAATTTTAAAAGGTTTTTTGGTTCTAATCAATAAATAGGGGCCTGTAGCTCAGTCTGGTTAGAGCGACGGTCTTATATGACCCGTTCTAATACAGTTTTCAGACTGGACTAAGAAAGCCGTAGGTCCGGAGTTCAAATCTCCGCAGGCCCATGGAGAGGGTTTTTCCCTCTCCTATAATGCATTCTCTCTATTTTCACCGCCAGCCCTTTTTTTGCCCCTTTTTCTCTCATATAAACCCCCACCCCCACAAACTCTTCCCCGCAATATATAGCAACCTTCTGTCCTTTCTCCACCTCTTCTTCTCTCACTATGCCGGGTGCCATTATTTGAGCGCCTGAAACCACGGTTGCTAGGCAGGAAGGTTTTATCCATATTTTGGGGAAGGGGATGTAGTGATGGGCAGGTTTTAGCAATTTTTCCAACTCCTCTCTGCTTTTAGCTCTTAACAGCGCGGAAAATTGAACCGCCTCCCCTTCTTCTATTCCCCCCACAGCAACCCTCCTCAACTCCTCCATATATGCACCGCCGCACTTTGCCCCTATATCTGCGCATAGCACTCTTATATATGTCCCTGCTTCCACCTCTGTTTCAAAAAGCGCCCTTTTTCCATCTTCTGCCATCTCTAAAAGTTTAATATATTCAACGCGCCTTTTTCTCCGCACTTTCTTTACCGCGCTTTCTTTGGGGGGCACCTGCCACACCTCGCCCTCCATTGCTTTAAACAACCGCTCCACTGCTGCTTTTGTTTGCGGCTTTTTAAATTTTATTATTCCCACATACCTTTTCTTTTTTGCGATTATATAGCGCAACAATTTAGTGGCTCTATCTAGCGCGATGGGCAGCACACCGCTTACTTCAGGGTCCAATGTTCCTGCATGGCCTGCGCGATGGGCTTTAAATATTCTCCTTATATATGCGCAAATTTCATGGCTTGTTATGCCTGGCGGTTTGTCTAAAATAAGGATGTGGTCATACATATTCAAGGTTTCTAACCGAATACTTCCTTTCTTTACCTTTTACCTTTACTATTGCGTAAGGTCCTTCTATTTTAACAATCTCTCCCTGCTCGCCTTTTCTCCTTCCTTTAAGTATGATGCATTTTTTCATCAGACCACCTTTTTACAAACTTTACTATTTCTTCTGCCACCTCTTCGGGCGTTTTTCCTTCCGTGTCTATAATTAAATCAAATATTTCCTCGTCCTTAATATTTATTCCGTACAAAGATTTATAGCGCTTTATATTGTTTTCATCCTTTTCGCGCACATATTCCTTAGCTTTCTCCTCTGCCAATTTCTCCCTCCCCCTTATCCTCCTTACCCTCTCCTCAAAACTTGCCCTTAATTTTATCTTTATATCTGCCTCCACCATCCAAGGCCCTAACCAACTGCTCACCACGCAATCGCGCTGCGCCATCTCTTTGAGCGCCTTATCAAATTCCAAATCTATATCAGGGTCCTTTTCTGCTAATTTTTGAAACTCTACCACGCTCATACCGCGCCGCGCTGCCAAATCTTTAAAAGTGGGGGAGATGTGAGGGAGGTTAAGCATTTTTGCAACTATTTTAGCAACAGTGGTTTTTCCGCTGCCCGTAAATCCAAATATTGCAATCTTCATTTCTTCACCGCTTTTAGGGCTACTGTGTAAGTCATGCTTATTAGGAAGGAGGAAAGGATAAACCACCAGTATGGCTGGTAGATTTTTTTAACATTTATGAGCGGTATGGTTATAGGAAGTTCTACCATAAAGTAAGTGGCGTTGTTAAGCGTTAATTTCACCTCTTCTGCTTTTGAGCGTATCTTTATAACCACCTCTTCTCCCTTTGCATACCTCTCTTTCACCTCAATCTCAGGCGCGCCGTTTCCTTGCGGCTTCTCCGCATACCCCTCGTCCTTAAACTCTCCGTAATAAAATACCTTTTCGCTTTTTCCCACGCTTTTACCCTCTTTTAGCGCTTCCGCTCTTATAAGCCAGGTTCCCTCTTTTTGCGGGGTGAAGCAGTATGCAAACTCCTCAGGCCCTGCGCACCCCTCCCCCTTTCGCAGCGTTATAGTTATATCGTCTTTAGTATATGGGTCTAAATAGTCTATAACTCCTATAATTGCGAAAAATACTATTATTATAGCAAAAGTATATTTAAGTTGGGAAAAGAGCAGTTTTTGGCTTTTAGGGAGCAAGCCCATCTGTTTTTGAAGCACCTCTTTCATCGCTTTTTGATCCTTCCTCTTTCTTGCCTCCTCCATCTCTTTATTAAGCTGTTTGGTTTCCTGCTTTATTTCTTCTATGAGTTTAAAATCTATCAGTTTTTTCCTTAAGTAATTAGCGCTTATAACATAAACTATCGCTATCAAAACCACCAAAAATTCAAACATATTAAAAAAACCTTGTTTGGTGTATTTAAAGGTTTTGGCAATCTCTTCGCCTTCCAAATAGGTTATTTTCTCCAAGTTAATTTGGTTATTTTGGTAAATTTCTCTTTCCTTATGTTCAATGGCAGATATCCCCATAGAGTTATTTTTTATTATGTGTTGTGCTGAAAGTAAGATAAAAACCTGTGCTTTCTGTTATAGGTTTTAACATCTTTATAATTCACTACTCTCAATAACTGCAGGTTCGGGAAAATCAAAATTTAATTTTTCTTCAAACAATTTTTTCTGCATGGTCTCCTTCTTTATTCTTTTAAAAGCAGTTTCGCAATATCTCTTTGATGTGTCTATTCCAATAAATCTTCTTCTTAATTGCCATGCTACTAGTGTGGTTGTTCCAGCACCGTTAAAGGGGTCTAATACAATGTCTCCTTTATAGGAGAAAAGTTTCAAGATTCTTTTAGGGAGTTCTTCAGGAAACATGGCAGGGTGGCCGAACTCCTTCATTCTGGTTTCTGGAGTAAATTTCCACTTAGCATAAACCCATTCTTTGAATTCTTCTTCTGTTATATCAATATTTTCTTTTTTTCCGGCTTTTTTATGGGTTTGCTTATCAAAGATTTCTATGAATTCCCAGGTATATTTTAAATAAGGCATTGATGGTGATTTCCAACTTCCCCATGCTGTATATTTTGCATTATAGTTGTTTTTTTCCCATAGTACTTCCGCTTTCCATAAAAATCCTATTTTAATTAACTGATTGGAAATAATGTGGTGTGTCGGAACATAATCTGAGAATAACGGCTGAATATTGACCGCTATCCTTCCTCCTGGTTTTAAAATTCTATAACATTCTCTCCAGATATTATATAGTTTTTTAAAATATTCGTTCCATTCTATGGTGTCTTGCGTAGGGTCATTAGCATAACTATGTCCGAAATTGTATGGAGGAGAAGTTAAAACAATATCTATAGAATTTGGTGGTATTTTAGATAAAACCCCTTCTGCATCCCCAATAATGATCTTATTTAAAAACTTTTTAATCTCAGGAGGTTCCTCAACTATCATTGTTTCTTTTGCTGACTTAGTACCTTTTCTTATTTTTTCTTTGAGTCCTTTATTCTTTATCTTCTCAGGACTCATAGTATCTTGCCCTCTTTTGCAAGTTTTTGCTCTATGGTAGACCAATCTCTCTCTAAATGGCGTTTGACAAATCCAAAAAGATCTTCAACAACTGCAAAATCAATGGGTTTCTTTTTATTTGGCTTTCTCTTCTCTTTTCTTAACACATAAATTTGGTCTATCCTAGAATATGCAGGGTCGACATCATAACTTACATCGTACCATTCTGTTACCACTAAAAATAAACAATACGGGTTTCCGTTTTTTATTTTTTCAGCGGTAGCAATTGACCCTTCCAACATGGTTTTATCTATGTATGTTTTACATTCAATAGATACTATTGGCACATTGATTAATTTTTGTTCTTCCTCTGCCTTTATTAAAATAGTCCTATATATTGCAAAATCTTGATCTTTGACATTGACTTTCATGTTGGGTGTTTTTATAAACTCTTTCAAATTTTCTGGAGCAAAATAAAGATTGCTATATGCTCTTATCCCTCCTATAAGTATTTTGTTCTTACTTTTGCTATTTCTTTCTTTTTCTGCTTTTCTGTTTAGTTCGACAGGCAAATCTCTAAACAAATAATATAAGAATTCTTCAATTATTGATGAATGAAATTTAGATTGAGCAGAAAAGCCCACTTTTTCGACCTTTTCTTTATATCTATTTAGTTGTTTAACCCTCTTTTTTAAAACTTCGTAAGAATATCCTCTTAGTTTCTCATTAACTTCTTTCCATTTTTTATACTCTTCTATTACTACTTGGAGTTGTTTTCTTTGACTTCTGGTTAGTGAGGCCCAATTTTTCAATTTAGCAAGTATATTTCTCCCATGTATTTGGGATTTATTTAGATTTGTTTTAAACCATTCAATTTTTTCCTCAATCTTCATACTCTCCTTATAATATTCTCCTAAAGATGCTAAAAATCTTATGCCTCTTTGTTGGATTTTTCTTTTATGGGGGATGAGATGTATTTAGCGATGAGAATAATTCAACATCCATAAGAACCTTTAAATATTGCCTCCTCTCCAATATTTTAAGGCAAGAAGATGTAAGCACCGTCCCAGACTGAGAGATGATGAGCAGAGTAGCTTTTGAATTCTTGCCTTATTTTTTCTTCTTATATGCTTTGTAAAATGCGGCCACTGAAAGGATTAGAGAAAGGAATACTATTAATATCAACCACCAAGGCAACTCTAATTTAAGAGGTTTTAGGATTACCTTGCTTCTTAACTCTTCCATCTCTCCCTGCAATCCCTTCACTTCTTCTTCTACCCCCTGCATTCTTACCATTAATCTACCTATATCCCCATCTATTCCGCTTAACTGCTCCCTTATTCTCTCCTCTAAACTCTTTCCTTTAGGCACGCATTGGTTGCCCTGAACCTCTTCCCCTTCTCCGCACTGTAAAGCAATGCATTGGTTGTTTTCACATCTATAGCCGGCGCCGCAGTCAGAGGGTTTGCAGCATTCTAAATTTATGCAGGTATTGTAGCGAGCCACTTGGCAGTAGCCGCATTCTAAAGCAACACATCTGCCCTCAGAACAAACCTCCTCCCCGCTGCAGTCAGCACTGCTATCACATGCTTTTAAGCAGTCCCTTGCTTTCAGCACCCTTTCTTCATTATAGTAATAATTCTTCACACCTTCAAAGCGATAGGTTATGGTGCTGTTGGTATAGAAGTAGGCAAGCCCATCAGCCCCTGCAACCACAAAATCCACCAAATCCCCTGTTTCATCGTTGTATATATTTACTCTTGTGCCGGGGATGGTTGTAATGGTGAATTTTGCCTGGTCATTTTCACACACCTGCGAAACAGAAAGAGGCAGGGTGCTAAAAACATTTTCCACATCATCTGGCGCATCGCCCCCTGCTCCTCCCCCTAAATCTCTTACTATAATCACAGGTGAATAGAATACAGAGGTGGAAGTGCCGGTAGCAGGGTCAACCCCTCTTGCAGAACAGAAAATTTCTGTGCCTGCAGGGAAGGGCCCTACAGGTGCAGAGGAGCACAAATTGCCTGGTACGCATCCTGACACTATTTGGTCTAAAGCGGGCTGATAAACTCCGTTCACATAAAACTTAAACTCCACATCTAAGGTACTCAAACTATCTACAAAGGCAGTGCATACTATAGGGTCTGTTGGTGTAGGTGTGGAAGGTCTTATAGATGTTACAAGCACATTTCTCGGGCAAGGGAATTCACAAAGACCTCCTGGTGTGGAAGTGTCACAGTAAAGGTTATTTCTGTTTAGGCCTGGAAATGTTGTGATTTCTAAATCAGTAATGCTGTTATAGCAGAGAAAACCTTCTGTGAAACTTATGTTTGTTAATGCTCTGGATATAGACACCCCCCTCTGACAGCCGTTAACAGTTATTTTTGTAAAGTTTAGGTTTCCATCTAAAATTGTATTTGAGGGTGCTGTATAAATACCCACTAGCGCTCCTCCTCCACTGCACCCTTTAAATGTGATGTTGTAAAGTGTAAAATCCTTTATCCATCCCCTTTGGAAATCTATTCCTCTTGCAACCCCGTTGGCTCTAACATGCTTAATGGTGATGTTTTGCAACTGTTGCGTAGATGCACTATATATTTTGATAGGTATTATTCTATCTGTGTTTCTTTCAGTTAAGTATTCTATTTTTACATTTTTTGCAAATGAGGGGTTATTTAAGTTTATAGATACTCCTGTTGCAAAGGTTGATGGGTTAAATATTGTGGTGTTGTATATGTTTATATTTTCGCTCTTACCTGGAGCCACCAAACTTTTTATTGTAATTCCTTCTTTGGAACCTGCTGTAGTTATCCGTGTGTTGTTTATATTAACATAAGAAGAGTTTTCTATTCTTATGTGCTCTACAACCCCTCCTGACATATTGCCCGAAGTGTTGACGATATTTACGCCTGCGCTTCTTGTTATCTGTATGTGCACATTCTTTCTTTGCGCATTCCCTAAGAAGTTGCAGTTCTTCATTTCCACATTACTTTTACTGTCTATTCTAAAATAAACTCCAGGAAACGAGGAGGTAGTGCCTGTAAATGTTGACCCATTACAATCCACTACGATATTACTACTATTAATTATATACTCAAAATTTCCTACATCATAAGTGCCTTGGCAGAATGAGAAATTGGTATTTATATAGTAATTCGCAGTGAGCGGGCTTGGGGGTGTTATACACGCGGCGCTTATAGAAATGAGCAACAAAAGCAAAACCACTCCTACCCGGCCCTTCATCATTCTCTTTTTCACTTCAACTATTTTAAACTTTTCTTCGCTTCCCTTCTTTTCCCAACATTTTTAATCATTTCTATACACAATGGGTTTATGGCAAAAGTGGTAGGTGGTAGTTTAAAGAGGAAAATCTTTAGGCGCTCTTTCTCCTATAAAACTAAGTTTAGCGAAATGACTTATGCTGAAAAGCGCCTTGCCCTCTTCCTAAAACCGATGGATGGAAAGTTATGCGAAGATGTGGTTTTTGCCGCTAAAAAGAAAGGGACCCTTGTGCTAGGCGTGTTAGATGGCGTGGGAGGGGAGGCATTTGGCTATGTGGCCGCGCACACTGCTATGGAAGGGGTGCTGGAGGCATTTTGTCAATATTCTTTAACCGCTTCCAAAGATTCCATCTCTTTTTTGGTTCAGCGCGCTTATGAGGCGATGGAAAAGGGAAAAACCACCCTTTCCTTGGCTATAGTTGAAAAAAGCGGAAGGTTTGCATGCGGAGCGGTGGGCGATTCCCCTGTTTATTTAATAAAAAAGGATGGCGCTTCCTTTTTGTGCGGAGGTGGTAGGGACCTGGAATCCACCCCTCTTCTTCACACTTTCCTTAAAAAACGCTTCCGTTTATCTGCCTGCTTAAGCGAATTGTGGAACGGCAAATTTGAGTTTTACGAAGGCCGCTTGCAAAAAGGCGACATGCTCGCGCTTATGACCGATGGAGTGGCTGACAACTTTGCTTTTAAACTCAATTCAAAGAAGTCGCCTGAATTTGATTTTTTAAAGGTTACAGATATTGCGGGCGTGGAGGAATTGGGGCGGATTTTAAGCGGAATTTCCAAGGCAGGTGAGGCAGTTAATGTGCTGGTGGAATTGGTGAGAAAGCGGTTGAAAGAATTGGATGAGAAATGCGAATATCCTTATGATGATGATTTTTGGTATGAAGACGGCTATTTAATTGCTCCTAAGGAGGATGATATGGCTATTGCTATATATATTCACCGCTAATCTATATTATGCTGGCTATTGATTTAGCGGCAAGCGAAAAGAGGCCCAGCGGTTATGCGTTTTTAGAGGGCAACCGCGTTAAAAGCGGCGTGGTTTATAGCGATGGGGAACTTCTCTCTCTTTGTAAGGATTTTGAGATTATAGGCATAGATGCTCCGCTCTCTCTGCCTTTAGGGCGTGACAGCATTGAGGAGCGAGGCCCTCATTTTAGGGAATGCGACCTTGCACTGAAAGCAATGCACATCCCCTTTTTTCCTATCTCTTTAGGCCCTATGCGCGCCCTTACTAAGAGGGGGATGAAGTTGGCCTCGCTGCTCAAAGGCAAAAAGGTTGTGGAACTTTTCCCGGGCGCTTCCTTAGATATTTTGGGAATTAAGCGAAAGGATGTGGAGGCGGTGAATAGGTTTTTAAGCGGCTGGGGGGCAAAGGCCAGCAGCGTAGATGAGAGCGATGCGCTTATAGGCCTTTTTACACTGTGGCTTTTTAAACAGGGGTTTGCGCGGCTGCTTGAAGGCAGGGATGGGGCTATTGTGGTTGCCCAACCTGCCTTTCCCTTGGCAGGCGCGCGCCCTGTTGCTCTATTTGGTAGGAAGAGCAGGTTTAAGGTTGCAGGAGAAGGGGAGGAGTTTTACCTTCATGATACCGGCAGGTTGGAAGGGCTTTTAGAGGGAGAAGGGCTGGTAAAAGGCAGCAAGTTGCTTATTGCCAACGGGGTGGTGGTTGATAGTTGCTTAGATGAAGTGCTTGCTAAAGGATGGCTTAAAATATGGGGTGAAAGGGTGCGCAGAGGGCAGGTTTTATATAAGAATTGCCGCTTTGATTTTCTGCTTGATTCTGGCTTTTGCGAGGTTAAAGGCGCTTCTCTCCTTAGAGGCAAACGCGCCTTTTTCCCTGATTGCTTTTCCAAACGCGCTTTAAAGCATTTTTCGCTGTTGCGCCCCTCTGACCTGCTTGTTTTTGCAGCCCGCGGCCCTTGCACTGAAGTTTCCCTAAACCCTGCCTTTCCCTTACTAAAAAAAGCGCTTAAATGCAGGGTAAAGGCGTTCTGCATGGAGGTGCGAGATGGCTTTATTGTAACAAAAGAAATAAAATATGTGTAAAAAAGGAAAAATTATCCGAACAAACTTGCAAGGCCTGCTGCTGCTTCTTCCTCTTTCTTCTCTTCTTTTGCCTCCTCTTTCTTCTCTTCCTTCGCTTCTCCGCCGCCCTGAGCAGGCGCAGGCGCTGCTGCCGCAGGCGCAACCGCTGCTTCTTTGAGCAACTCCTCAAAGTCCACATCCTTTACCGCATCAGCAATCACTTGTGCTCTTGCTTCATCAACCTCTGCACCGCTCGCCTTTACCACCGCCACAATCGCGTCTTTACTAACTTCTTTTCCCGCTCCGTGGAGCAGGAGAACCGCGTGCAAATACGGATCCACTTTCATTTTTTACACCTCTCATCTAATATGTTTGCTTCTCTCACTGCTTTTGCAAGCAGTAATTTAATGGAGGCGGGAGAATAGATGCCCCCATTAATGGAGAGATTAATAGATTGTTGTAATGCTTGCTTTAATAATGTTTTGATATTTTGCGCTGTTGGGTATCCTGCATTTATGGAAAGGTTGAGCGCATTCTTTATCTCCCTTCTTAAATCCTCTTTTACACTATCTCCCAACGCGAGTATTTCAGGGGTAAATACATACTGTCCATCAAAGCCAAACACCATGCGCGCCTTTACCTCAAAGGGTGTTACTCCCAATGTTTGAAGCGCTTTTGCCTGCTTCTCCCCCACTGCTTCCCCTGCTTTTACCACCACACTGTCTTTAATAACATGAATTTTCCCGCCTTTTATTTGCACATTTATTCCCGCCGCTTTAAGCTCTGAGAGGGCAGGGCCGGGAGGCAGGTCTGTCTCCCCTGCCTCCACCACAATGTCTTTCTCAGGAACATCTCCCACTTTTGCCGCCCTCATCTTGGTGTTCTGTTTTAAGAATTGGTGTATTTGGTAGGGTGTTTTGTTTGTGAATATGACTGCCACAGGCCTATCACATTTATCTACATGCTGCGCCAAGATTTGATTGGTTTGAAGCAATCTTGTAACTACCGCCTTTCTTACCACTTTTACTTTGTCACCCTCTTCTTTAATCTTCTTCCTTAACCTTTGAAGAAGGGAGTCGGGCAACTGCCTTAAGTCCAGAAGTATAAGTGTTTTATAATTTTTACTCTCTTCTGTAAGCGCTTTAACTTGTTCTGCCTTTCTTTTTATTGCCTCTCTCACACATCTCACCTCACACTTTTACAGGTTTTCCCATTGTCAATTTAACATACAGCGATTTTATGTTCCTTTCAGGCACCTTGCTCTTTATCCCTTCCAGCACCGCTTCTGCATTCTCCACCAAAGCGCTTGCTTCCATATCTTCGCTGCCTATAAGCGCATGAATGGTGGGGAGGTATTTCCCTTTAGAAACAATCCTAATAGAGTCGCGCGCGCTTTTTACCATGCTTTCCACATTTCCCACCAAGGGGCGCGGCAACTTCCCTTTCCTTCCCAAATATTGGCCGCAGGTTTTTGCCACCAGCCCCATAAGCTTGGGCTCTGCCAGAAGCGCATATTTTTTAGCAAGTTCTTTCACCTTCCCCTTATCCTTATACTCCTCTATTTTATCTGAAGTTATTACTAAATCTGCCCCCGCCTTCTTTGCCTTATCTGCCACCTCTCCATCAGCAAACACCGCAACCTTTAACTGCTTCCCTCTCCCTCGGGGAAGCACTATGTTAAGATTAAGGCGGTTTTCTGGTTTGGTAAAATCAATACCGCGCGTATTTATTATAAGTTCTACACTTTGCTTAAACTTCCTCTTTCCCTTATCCTCCAACGCCTTTTTAACTGCTTCTTCTAATTTTTTCCTATCCATAAAAAATCCCTCCTACTCCTAAGAGTAGTGATGCGGGCTTAGAGGTCTCCTACCCTTCTCCTCATCTTCCTCCTTAATCGCCTCCTTTTTTTCTTTACCCATTTCCAGCGCATCCTGTTTTTCTTTTTCCATTTTCTTGGCCTTGCTCCCATCAATTCACCTAAATAGAAATGAATTAAAGGAATTTTGTATGTAAAATGTTTTAAATATTGTGCCGAGTGCGCTGCCGAGGTCGCATAACGGTAGTGCGGCGGTCTCGAAAACCGCTCCCTTTTCAGGGGTTGCAGGTTCGAATCCTGCCCTCGGCGCTCTTGCTTTTTTAATTTAATGGTGGAAGGTGTTTATATGGATAAATCCCTTTTGCGCGAGCGTTTTAGGAAGGAATGGAAGAAGCATTACGAGGTTGAGGCGTTAAAGGACAAGGGTTTTGAAAGACGGTTATGTAAAAAATGCGGAAGCGCTTTTTGGAGCGTTGGGGAGCGAGAGCATTGCGGAGACCCTAAATGCATAGGTTATCAATTTATAGGCGCGCCTGCCGCCTCCTCTCCCCTCTCTTATTTGGAAACATGGGAGCGTATTAAGCGCTATTT
>JALWZW010000045.1:0-28847 GCA_026992595.1 Microcaldota archaeon
TCATGTTCTCCTATATCGTAGAAAATGTTTTTTATGCTTTTCTTTTGCGGAAGTTTCCGAAAAATCGGAAAATTTTAATAAAAACTTTCCGAAAAATCAGAAAGTTTTTTAAAAACAGAGAGATAAATATTGATGATGGTTATGGTAGATGAGATAAAAATAAAGGAGATTGCTTTAAGGATGGCGGTAAGGACAGAAGGATTTAAGGAAAGATATTTTGTTAAAGAACTTTCTTTAGATAGGGAGCCAAGAATAAAGGTGCTGCGCGGCTTTAGGGGGTTGGGTAAAACGGTGGCTCTTCTTCAACTTTTTAGGAAGCACCCTACCTCCATCTATTTTTCAGTAGATCATCCATACATCCGAAATTTTTCTTTATATGAGTTAGGAAGGTCTCTTATTCTTAACGGCTATACTCTGCTCCTTATAGATGAGGTGCATTATTATCCAGGTTGGAACAAGGAGATAAAGGCGCTTTATGATGAGTTTCCCAATGCGCGATTTGTTTGTTCAGGAAGCGCGCCCCTTGCCTTTGTCCCTGACAGAAGGTATGAGATTTTGGATGTAGAGGGGATGTCTTTAAGAGAGATGCTCCATATTATGGACCGCCCCACCCTTCCTTTCATTTCACATTGGCAGGATAAGAATAAACTTATAGAACTGCTTGCGCCTTTTCCCAATTATTATCATGCTTATGCTATGTATAAGGCAGGGGGGGCTTTTCCGCTCTATTTGCATTATAAAGAAAATACTCTTTCTGCGGTCTTTAATAGCATAAGAAAATCTATTCATGAAGATGCACTTATGTTTGCCAAGTTGGATGGAAGAGACATTTTGAGCATGGAAAAGATGCTCTTCTTTTTTGCCACCTCTAAGTTAGGGGAGTTTAGCGCCAACAGTTTGTCAAATTATTTAGATATAAGCAAATACAAGGTGTATGAGTTGTTGGACCTCTTGGAGAGAATGCGTATTTTAAGGATTATTAGACCTTATGGAAGGGGTGGCGCCTTGGTAAGAGGGGAGCCCAAAATAGCTTTTCACCACCCTGTGCTAAGGGCGGCTATTTGTGAAGCGGTGGGGAAAACTCCAGATATAGGGGCGGTGAGGGAGGAGTTGGCAGTTTTTGCACTTTCTATGCGCGGCTGGTCTGTAAACACCATTAAGGGTAGGAAACACCATCCTGATTATGTGATTGAGAAAAATGGCGCGCAGTATGTGTTAGAAATAGGGGGAGAGGGGAAGGGGCAGAGGCAGTTGAAAGGATTTAAAAACCCTCTAAAAATAGATGACCTTAACATTATAGGCCTTCTTTGTTTCTGAAATTGCAAAAAAGCCCTAAATTTTCCGAAAAATCAGAAAATTATGGTTACAGACGAAGGGGCAAAAGCAAAGCAAAAATTATTAAAAACCCACTTATAAACTTATATATCTAATTAATGCCTTGGTGGTGTAGCCCGGTTAGCATACAAGACTGTCACTCTTGCGGCCCGGGTTCAAATCCCGGCCAAGGCGCTTATTATTTTAAACTTCTTCTCTTATACTTATTGATGGATTTTTTAAAGGAGGCAGAGAAGAGGGCAATGGGGGAAGCGGACCGAACGCTTAAATATATAGAAAAAGCCCTCTCTTTATGGGAGCGCCACCCGGAAAAGCGGTTAGAGAAGCGTGTCATGGCTTTAAAACGCGCCTACCTTCTTCTTAAAAGGTGGAAGGATTTAAGGGCAGAGAGCGAGGAAGAGCGCTATCTCAAGTTGCGGGCATTTGTGGATGTGTGCAAAAGGATTGGTGTGTATGGCGGGGAGAGTGGAGCGTGAGGTTGAACGGGCGCATGAAAGGTTGGCAAACCTTTCCGGTGTAATCCCTACTGTGAATGTTGCGATAGGTGTGAGAGATGCTGAGAGGTCTTTGCAGGGCTTAGGCTCTTTGGCTCTTGAAATTGACCACGCCCATCAAACCCCCCAAATGCTTTTAGAGTTGTTCCAGCGCTTTTCTCCTTCTAATTTTGAAGGAATGCCTTCCGCCCTTGCGCTCTATAATCAAATAAAGCAGGAGTTGGAAGGCGGGAGAATTCCTCCTCGCGAACTGTTGGAGCGTTTTGCAAGCGGTGTGCTGGTTTTGAGCAGAGGGGAGCGCCCAACGGCAGAACTGTTCTTTAAGGAAGGGACCCTTCCTCTTGCGTTGTTCTATCTCTCCTCGCGCGATGAAAGGTTTGTGCAACTGTGGAAAGAGGAGGGAAGAGAGTCGGCGCAGCGTTATGCCGCAGCGCAGGCGGTGAGGGATGGGTGGCAGATGTTGGGCGGTGTGAGAGGGCAGAGGGAGGCACAACAGGTTAATAGGGAAAATTATAGGGATTCTGCAAAAAAGCTGGTAAGGCGGTTTTTCAGATTGGCAGGCATTCCGAGGGCGGAGAGAGGCGAGTTAGAGGAAAAAGCACTCCAACTTTTAGAGCGCTCCCCTCTTGCTTTTAGAAAAAGTTTAACCTACCTTCTTCTCTCCTATCGTCTAAGGCGGTTTTCAAGGGAATTGGGAAGGGAATTTGCAGATTTAAGAAGACGTGTAGCGCGCTTAAGGGGTGCGCTTAGAGAGGGTTTTAGGAAAGAGATATCTGGTGAGGAGGGCGGTTTAAGCGGTATTAGAGAGCAAATTGCAGAGGTGCGCAGTGATTACCTTGCCGCTTTGACTGCTAAGGAGGTGGAAAAGAGAGCAAGTTATTGGGAGAAGGTGGCTGAAGCAGCGGAAGATTTGGGGATGGCAAGGGAGGCAGAAAGGCTGAGGGCGCTGGCCTCGCGCCTAAAACGCATTAGAAACCCTCGCCAATATGAAAGGTTTTTAAGGCAGCACGGCGATGAGGTTTCTCGCATTGTGGATAGGGTGGAGAGAGAAGCGCGGCAGAGGGTTGAGGAGAAGGTATATCAACAGGTGAGCTTTTTTGCAGAGTATGCTCAAGGAGTGCTGCATCGTGCTTATTGGGGAGAAGAGGCGCGCGCTTTCTCACGCTCTATGCGCCAGCATTTTGACCGCTTTAGGCGAGGAGAACTTTCATTAAAAGATTTAAGAGAGGTTATGGAGAGGGAGGCGGAAAGAGTAAGGGCTGTAAGAGCGGTGCTGTATTTAAGAGGGTTTGCAGGCAATTTAAGGCGGGATTTTGGCGCAGCACAGCAGGCCCATTATGAGCTGAATGCTGCTTTGCGATTGCTGAGAGAGGGGAAGGTGAGCGCTGCTTTTAGCAAGTATAGGCATGCTGCCTCGCTTTTAGGGGCTGTGGTGCGGGAGACCTGCAGGGAGGCAATAGGGGAGCCGCTTCAAACAGAAGGGAGGCCGCGCCCCACCGCTTCCTCTACTGCTGCTTCTCTTTTTAGGGGCGCAGCAGAGGATTTGTGGAGGGGGAGACATTTAAGAAGGGCAGATGTGCGCTTGCAACACTTATTCTCCCTAACGCTTTCTTTAAAAGATGTGAGCGAAAAATTGGTGGCAGGCGCTGTGAGAAATTATGCTGATGAGACAGTTAGGTTGATTAGAGTGTTAAGAACTTCATGGAATAACCGCGCGGCGCTTAACGGTGCGGTGCAGGATTTTGGGGATGCAATCAGAAATGCGCAATGGATTGATTTGGGCTCAAAAATCGCTGCGGGCTTGGCCTTGGCTCTGGTGCCCGGCGCAGGCGAAGTTTTAAGCGCTGCTTATTTTGCAAGTTGGAGTGCCCACGATGCTTGGGAAAGTTATGAAAGGACCGGGCAGTTGAGCGAAGAGGCGCTTCTCTTTCTTGCAGTTGATTTGTTGCCTTTAGCGCGTATAGGGACCGGGGCTTTAAGGGTTGCGGCGAGGGGAAGAAGGGTTTTAGGGCAGGTGGAAAGAGGGCTGGAGATTGCGGAAAAATTGAGCAATATTGGAATGGCCGGCATTGGAGTGGGAAGCGCTGCATACTTTATTGCCCAGCGCCAACTGTTAGGAGCAGCTCTTACCGGTCTTCCCTCATCTATGGCGTTCTTTGAGATTTTGGCGGTTGCGCGTGCCGCTCGCGGTGCTATTGCTAGGCGGATGGCAAGGAGAATGGAGAGGGGAGGTGTGGAAGAGGCGGCAAAGGTAGGAAGGGCTGTGGAGGAAGAAGCAGGAAGGGTTGGTAGAGAGGTCTCTCAACAACCTCTTCCCTCTGCTATGAGAAGGGAAGAAGGAGCGGTTCCTTCTGTGAGAATGAGGGAGCAAGCAGAGGAGGAGGTGGTCATACCTTTAGTAAGAAGAAGATCTGAAAGAAGAGTTTTGGAAATGAGTGCTGAGGAATTTAATAGAGAAGCGGAAAAAGCTTTGAGAAGGTTGCTTAATTTTAGGCCTGAAGGGTATAGGGAGGTGTGGGAGCACTTCTCTTCTGACTCTAAAAAGGAAATTTTAGATCGTTTCAAACAGCTTCTAACTGCTTATGAAGAAGGAAAAATCTCCTTCAGCGAAGTGGCTGTTTTTTTTGCTGATACTATCAGCAGGCACTTAAGAGCTACAAAAACTCTTGCCACCACGCTATTTCAAAGCCGCCGTGTTCCTGTTTCCCCTCTCTCACTCCTCCCCGCAAAACGCCTTATTCTTTACTTGGCAGCGGACTATTATTTGAATGTAGATAGGGCGGTGCGCGCCTTTACTCAAAGGGGCAGGAGGGAATTAGCGTATGGGCGAGATCTCTATCTAGGTATGGTTAATTTAGATTTGGTGAGGATGAATTTTCTTAACGCCCTTTCGCTCTCTTCTCAACGAATAGCAGGCGATTTGAATCTTTATGAATATGTCCATTGGCTATCCTCAAGTACTTATTCCCTTAATGAAAAGCTTTTAGAGCGCGTGAAAGCGCTGGAGCAACAAGGCATAGAAGTGGGTCCTGTTAGGATAGTTTCTGCGGTTTTTGGAGAGTCCTCTGATGAGGCAGGTTTTCTCATATTGGCCCGCACTGAGAGAGGTTTTGAGGAAGGTTTAAAGGTGCTGGAAGAGGCCATTATGGAATACAACTCCTCTTTAGGTAATTTGGGAAGGCGTATCCCTGACGACTCTCCTCTTAAACCTTACCTTTCCTACCTTATGCGCAGAGGAAGGATGAGGGTGGGGTGTGCTAGAGGGGTTTATAGGTGGGGCGAAAATATTGATCAATTCATAAGAAGGTTGAGAGAAGGGGCTGACGCTGCAGAGGGGTATGTATTCAGAAGTAGTGAAGGTGAGCGGGGGTTGCAGGTTGTTGAGGTGGGAGCGAGAAGGGCGAGAACCCCCTTTTCTCTTCTTGATGAAGGTGTGCGGGGAAGGTTGGCAGAAGAGGTGGAGAGGAGCGCTCTCTTTTCTCCTGAAACTTTGAGTTCTTCTCAAAGGGCCCTTGAAAACCTTCTTTCTGAGGAAGGGCGGGAGGTTGCTTTGGTCCATGCTTCTTTAGAAGTTAGCGACGAACAGCTTAGAAGGATGCTTGTACAGCGTGCTTTAGAGGAGGGCAAGATGATTGCAAACGCTGAACAGGGTGCGTTTACTTTAAGCATTGCCAATCTTGTTGACCACAATGTAGGCGATGACTATATTTTGCTGTTCCGCGCTGCTGCAGTGCGTACTTTAGATAGGTTGCGGCAGGAGGTGGGGGAAGGTGTAAGAATGCTGGAGGCGGATAGAGGAACTTATATTTTTGCAGTTGAGCCGCCTTCTCCTGCTGCCCAGCGCTTTATTAATAGGCGCGCCGGCCAAATTTTCCAAGAGGAGTTAAGTACTATTTTAAGAAGAGAAGGGGCTACTCCTCGCTTTGCTCCTTCTGTGCGCTATACTGCTCTTGAAGGCGGGGAAGGTGCATTGGGGCGCATGAGGGATTGGATAAACTTTGCAAAACTAAACCTGCTCACTAGAGGAGAGATTGCTATGGAAGGCGTTCCTGCTAATTTCTCGGCGCAAGCGCGCGCTTTAGATAAGTTTGCAGCCATTTTTGGCATTTATGCAAGGGGAAAGGCAGAAGGCGCTTTTCAGGATGCGTTGTTGGAAAACCGCTTTTTAAATGCGCTCTTTGAAGAAGGCGGTAAAAATCACCTTCCCTCTTTTCTTTCGTTCTTAAGAGATAACAATTATGCTATAAGAGATTGGAACGATTTTCAATACTTTTTAAGTAAATGGGGGGAGGAAGCGGGAAGGCGCGAGGTGGCTAGGAAGGTAGCGGAGACCGTAAGGGGGGAGCGCGCCTTTTTCGGCCGCTCCTTTATATGGTTTTTTGATAATGTTTATAGGGATTTAAATGCGCTGGATGCACAGGTTAATGTCTTTGAACTTCACTTTAGAGAAAGTTGGCATGTATATGTAAGGGAGAGCCAGCAGCCCTTGAGAGAGAGGCGCATTTCTGTTTTTAGAGAGTTTAGAAATTATGTAAGGCAGTATTTGGAAAGGGGCAATATGCTGCCCAGAGACCCCCGGCAGTTGAGAGAAAAACTTAGGGAGTTGTTTAATGAATGGAATCCTTCACAAGGGCAAAAAAGCGAGGAGTGGTTTAAGGAATTAGAAACCGCCATTAACTTTTCACCAAATGCGGTAAGGGTGCTTTTTGGGGCGTTAAGGCCTTCTGTGGGGGTGGATGTGGCAACAAGAGAAAAATTAAGGCATCTCATTCAATTTTTGGGAAGAAGGGAAAGGAGAGAACTGCGCATGGTGGCCGCCTCTTTAGATGAGCGCACCTCTCAGTATGTTTTGGCTGTTAGGGAGGGGGATTCTCTAAGGGTGGTGCGCTTACCTTCCTCTGCTGTGGACGCTCTCCCTGCCTATTCGCCAAATGCAAGAAGCCGCTTTGAGGAGGAGGCACAAAAATTGGAGAACAACTTAAGAGGTGCGCTTGCACCTTCCAGGGCGCGGGTGGCAGGAGATGCAGAAGCTTTAGAATGGTTGCTCACCTTTTCCCAAAGCGTTACTCACATCTCCCCAGAACTTGCAAGGATTGCAGGTGTAGAGCAGATGCGCTCTGTTCGTTTGGCTCAGGCCCTGCTTGATTTGAAGCGCCACTCACACCTCCCCGCATTCTTAGAGGAAGCGGTCCGCTCTTTGAGGAGTGTTGATGATTATGAGGGCGCTCTCAAGGTTGCAGAGGACATCCTCTCCTTGTTTGGAAGCACCCGCAGAGAGCAGTTCCTTTCACTCTTCCCACATTTGAGAAGGGCAGGCCTCCAGGATTTAGAAGAGATGGCGGGCATTTTTAGAAGGATTGAAAGCGAGATACCTGCCAGAAGGCAAAGGGAGTTTATCTCATTTTTACAGCGATTATTAGATAAAAGACCTTCTCTTGTTTTTGTTAGGGACCACTTGGAGAGTGTGCTTTTCTTATTTAAAAATGCTAGGAATGCGGATGTAGAACTCTTCTTTAATGTGTGGGAGCGGTCCTCTCGCCTAACTAATTATAATCTCTCTTTAAGAGAGGATCTTTTCAGCAGGGCAGGCCTATCGCTGATGAGAGATGTTCTCGCTAATTTGGAGAAAACCGATATTTCTATAGATATAGAAAAGCTTGCTTCTCAGTTTTCCTCCACTTATGATTTCTATCTTTTTGCCTCCAATTTCCACACTTTGATAGATTCTATAAGAAACTTTTCTTCTCTTTCTGCGGAAGGGGTTGCGTTTGCTGAAAAACTTGCCTTTGCTCTCAGTTCTGCAAATCGCCCTCTCCCCTCAACGCGCACCCTCCGCGTACTTTTAACACCTGTAAATTCTTTAACCAGGCACTTAGACCGTGAAATGATGGCTCTGCTAAACAGAGTGGTGGAAAGAGAGCGGTTGCCTCGCGCTGTTGCAGAAAGAATTGTGAGCGATTTAGGAAATTCCTCCAAAGGTTTAGGCGATTTTACACCCTTTTATCTCCTCCATGTTTATGAAAACCTAGATGTTGCTAAACAACTTGCTTCTAAGCACACCGTTCTTCCCCTCTCTCTCCTTATCTCCCTTCGCAATTTAGGCCTTTCCCTTCCTAAGAAAACAGGCCGCCTTGTATTATCTGCAGGTGATTATTCCACCCTTTTGCTCTTTTCTGCGTTTTTAAGGGATGAAAGGGTGGCGAGGGAGGTGCGAGGAGCAGTGGAGCAGTTGATGCGCAAAAAAGGATATGCAGGCCTGCTAGAGGGCGCGCATTTAATAATGCTTGCCCATAATTTAGGTGTTAATTTCAATGAAGCGCTCTCTCAACAAGGCCCTCTTTTGCTTAATTTAGCAAAAGCCGCCACTTCGCAACTGCTGGACAGCCAGACCGCCCAGAAGATAACAGAACAGAACCTTAATGTTGTTCTTCCTCTTTTAACCCACATATCCGCTATTAGATTGATGCGCGCGGCCGGGGGAGAGGTTGAGATTCCCTCTTCTTTGCTTCTTGCTTTAAGAAGCGCTTCCTCTCAAACAGACAATCAACTTCTCTACATTGTTTTTGGAGAATCTCTCTCAGCAGTGGAAAACAAGGCGTTAAAGCTGTTAAAGGAGTATTTGAACAACAATTTTGAAAATTATAGAAACGCTGGGTTTGTGGAAGAGGTGGGCAACAGGGCGGTGGCGCAAAGATGGCTGAGAGATTCTTCTTGGCAAGAAGGCGCGTTGAGGGTGCGGGAATCTTCCTCTTTGCAAGATTTTCTTTGGGTGGGCAGAGACCCTCAATACAATTGCCAAGATTTCCGCTCTGTAAGATTGTTTGCCGCCACTCTCCTTTCTCACGCTTCCCTTCCATGGGTTAAGATTGTGGAAGCAGAATATAAAGGCGCACGCATAAAATTCTTTGTGATGTTGGTGAGGGAACGGGGGCGTTTAGCGCTTCTTCACCATGTTCCTCTCAACCCTCCCTCTGTTTCTGATGAACTTGCCTCTAAAATTCAGCAACAGGCGCTCGCTCTTCTTGCCCAAAAGTACAACCTCCCTGTTCTAAGCAGGTTGAGGTCCCCTTCAGAAGCGCTTTTTGATTTGAGAGGCAACCCTTACATCTATCTTTCTTCTAATAGAGAATTGATTTTAGGGATATTTAACACCGGCCTTTCTTCCTCTCAGGCATTAGGGCGATGAGGGCTCCCCTGTTATTTTCTTTAGGCGGCTAAGGGCCTCTTCTAATGTGGGCGGCGCTCTTAAAGATGGATAGGGATGCTTTTCTTTCTCTATTAAATATTTATAAAACGCTAAATACCAAGAAGGGCCGTTTATATTTTCCCAAGGGAGAAGGATATCTCTTACTTTCTCATAAAGTTCATTTCCCCAGAGCGCCCTTTTTCTCCCCATTTTTTTAATGACTATCTGGACCCCTTTATCTTTTATTTCCCTTATCCCTTTCTCTATCTCTTCCACTCTTTTCATGAGCCACTCCTTCTCTCCTAAAAATTCATAAAGAAGCAGTTTTTTAGGTTTAGGTGCATTCTTTATGGCATCTAAAGTTACTTTACCTATTTTTATTTTTTTAACCTCCTCTCTCCACCTTTCCTCATCTTTCTCTCTTAAATAAGCAAGAAAAATATATCTTTCCTCCTCTCTTAATCTTTCTACTTTTATCTCCTCCAAATGCTCTTCTATCCATAAATCTCTCCTTACAAATTCATCCTGTAGTTCTTTATATCTCTTCGCCGCCTCTTTGTATGCATTATAGAGCGGGGTGTTCCAGGCATGGATGGTGAAGGGAAGAAGGTAGGCATTAACTAGCTTTCTTACCGCTTCCTTTTCCATATCACTACTCTTAAAATCTTCGGGTAAAATGATAGGGGGGAAGTTTTGGCTTCTCAAATAGGATGCCAACTCTAGCAGGGAAGGTGGCATGTTGTGGAGATAGTGGAGAGGGTGGTATTCGCACAAAAGCGCCCTTGCCATCACCTCGCCTACCTTTGCATAAAACCTTTTTCTATCATTCACCACCTCAACATCTCCTGTTATTATTACCTCTTGCTCCTTTCCTTCGCTGAAGAGTGTAGCCGCCTTTTCTAACTCTTCATAGAACCAGGCCTGGTGGGAAAATTGCCGGAGTTCTTCGTAAAGAATCTCATGGATCAACGGCCATCTGTCCATCACTTTCTTTTTTCCTTGATTCTTTAAAAAATTAAGCGGAGGATTATTCTGCTTTATATTGCTATAAACCCTCCTCCTCCGCCTATTTTTTCCCACCATTCTTTTTTCCTCACCTTCTTCATCTTTACTACTCTTATTCCCAAATCTCTCATGATGGTCTCTATTGTGGTTCCAATCCTGGCGTATGCTATCTGCTTATATTCATGTGCTTTCAATCTTTGTTCCCACTCTTTCGGCAATCTCTCAAAATAATCTGCATCTATGTTTACTATATAAACCATTTCTGGTTTTCTCCTATACTCTCCTCTCATAAATTGCGCCATCTGTCTTGTGTATACTTCATACATACAGGAAAGCGCAAACGACCCTTGTTTGCACCCCTCTAAAACAGTATCGCATATCTCCCTCCCTCCTTCATCTAAACTCCTCCATACGCCGGGGAATTGTTGATAAACCTCCCATCCAAGCTCTTTCAATTTTCTGTAATAGCACCCTGTTCGGTTGAAAAGTATGTCTGCAATAGGTTTAAACTTTATTAATTCTTCTTTGGAGGGCTCTTTGCTAAGGTCTTGGGCTTTTATTAGTTCAGTGGTGATTTTTTTAACCCTTCCATTGTAAAGTTCTATAAGTTTTTGCGCTTCCTCTTCTCTTTTTTCTTCTGGCACGAAATATAAAAATGCAAAGGAGTGCATCATAACTTTTAAAAGATTGTACAAACTTTGGAGGAGGAGGTAATTTTTTGTGATATTGTAGTTATCCATATATAGAAGCATAAACCTGTGGAAGGGCGCGGTATTCTTATGTTGATGTTGCTCTACCCATAATTGTTGTGATTCGGCCGTATCAGTTCTTAGCGCTCTTATTATGTGCAATGCCTTTTGCCGCAGTATAGGGTCTGCCACCAAAAGCGCATTTACAAAAGGAATTAAAAGAGGTTCTGGCTCATCTATCCCTCTATTATGCTGTTTAGGTCTATCTTCCCGCGGTGCATAAAGGTTTAAAATGTCTATTACTCTTGAAAGCGGCTCAACTATGCCTATTCTCTTTTGATTCTCGGTGTTGTAAGGGGAAGCAAGCGCTATTAAGGTGTTTTTTATCTCCTCTACCTTTTCCTTTTCTATCGGTCCAACCAGCGACTCCCAATATTTCACTTTCTCAGGCCATCTCCCTTCTTTCAAACCCTCTTCCAAGTTTTTGGCCTCCTCTCTAGCGTGTGCCATTGAGAAGTATACTTTATACATATTAACAATGGTAAGAATGTCCCCCGAAAATACCTTATCTATCTCTAACATAATCTCTACTATTTTCTTTCTTGTTTCTTCGCTTATTCCCTTCATCTCATAATCTTCTATGCCGCCATATTCCCACTCATACTCTCCATCTTCCTCCTCTTCTCCCTCCATTTCTCTCCTCCTTATCTCTCCTATCACTTTATTCATAAGTTCTGTTCCTCTCAATCTTTCTTCTCCCCCTGCTTCCTTTCCCTCTTCATTAAAAACAACTCTTCTTAACAGCGGCGGTATTATAAGGCCCTTTTTCTCATGCTTTTTTAACATCTCTATTATCCATGCAGCGCTCACTCCTTTTTTTTGCACCTCGTCTGTCATCACTTCCCCCATATTTCTCTTTCCCCTAAACATCTTTCTTATCCTTTCTACAAAGCGCATATTATTAACTTTTTCCGAACATTTTAAAATAGTGCCACTTTTGTTTTTTTATTACCACTAAAACCGCGCTTAAAAAAATTCAGAAAGCGTTTTCTGAGATTCTATTTCCTCTAAATCTCCGAATTTTATGCCCACTCTCCTTACCTTCTCGCCGAAGAGCGTTAATCCTTCTTCTATAAGCGCCTTTATCTCTTTATCCAAATCTGCTTCTGCTGTTAGGAGGTTAAAGGTCTTTGACTTTGTGTGCATTTTAAAGGAGTCGGTTATAAACATAATGGTAAGCGTCTTAAATGCCATGTTGAGCGCCTTTAACCTCTCTTTAAGTTTTCCTTCCAGTTGTTTTATTGCTTTAAATAACTCCTCCCTCTCTCTTGTGGAACGGGGCAAAGTGGTAAGGGTGCTTATCTCGTTTATCCCTTCTTCTCCTATGTCTTTGCTATATTCCCCGCGCGCCAACTTCAAAAGCTCCCCTCCCCCTTTTTTACCAAACATCTCAATCAACAGCGCAGCATCCAAGCGCTTAAGGTCTTTTACTTTCCTGACGCCTAAGCTGTTGAGCGCCTGCGCGGTCTTCTCTCCTATTCCCGGGATCTTTTTAACTTCACATTCTTCTATGTATGCCCTTTCCTGCTCCTCGTTCCACACCACAAAGCCCTTTGGTTTTTGCGCATTAGCCGCCAATTTTGCGCCTAACACTGAAGGCGCAACCCCGACGCTGCAACTTAAGCCCATTTCAGCAATGCGGTTCTTCGCCTCTCTCGCCTCTTTTTCGCCTCCCTCTGCGTTCCACTCATCTATGCTCACCTGCGTTATCCTCTTAAAAATCTTCCTTAATTCCTGATCTATCTCAAAAGAGAGTTGCGCATAATACTCTTTATCTGCTTTTAGAAAGGCAGCATCTTTAGGCGCTCTCTTTTTTGCCTCTCCCAACGCCATCCCTGCCTTTATGCCATACCTTCTCCCCTCATAATTTACGGTGCTCACCGCCCCCCCGCGCGGCGTGAACATTGCAACAACCACCACTTTGCCTTTAAGCGAAGGGTTGCGCAACTCCTCTGCCTGCGCAAAGAAATAATCTATATCTATATGCACAAACATCACATAAAAATAGGCAACGGGTAAATATATGTTTATGGATGTGGAGGCGCTTTACGATTCTATGGCCTTTCTTTATGATGAACTTTATGGATGCAGTGATGATTTAGATTTTTACCTCTCTGTGGCGCGGCAGGTGGGCGGGCCTTTGTTGGAATTGGGCTGCGGCACTGGCAGGGTTATAGGCCGCATTTCTCAAGAAGGGCTGGAATGCTGGGGGCTGGATATCTCTAAAAATATGCTCTCTATAGCGCGCAGACGCTGGCCTAATGTTAAATTTGTTCAGGGCAACATGGCTGATTTCTCGTTGGACCGCTCCTTTCGCCTTATTCTTATCCCCTACCGCAGCTTTCTTCACCTCACTGCTGAGGAAAAGCAGCGCTGCCTCCATTCCTGCGCTCTCCATCTTCAGCCCAACGGTCAACTGATTATTCACGGTTACCTGCCTTCAGAAGAGGAAAAGCGCTTCTCCTCTCTTTCTCTTATTGATACTACTTATGTAAAGGGCAGGCGCGTTGAGTGGTTTTTTAAGTTTGAAGAACCTAATAAAGGGTTTTACAGAATAAAGGCGGGGGACAAGGTCTTTGAGATGACCCTTTATTTTATTTCCACTAAAGAACTGGCAAAAATGGCGGAGAAGGCAGGGTTGGTTGTTCAAGAGGTTTTTTATTTTGACCCGCCCTATAATCAAGAGGTGGTTTGGGTTGTGGGAAAAAATTAAGCGGTGGCTCGGCTTAAAGGAACGCTTTGCAGTTTTCAAAGACCCTTTTGGCAATTTTATCATTTCCTATCCTGAAGGGTGGAGGTATGATGAGGATATTGCGGTAGTGGAGGGGAGTTATGGGGTGTGGTTTGAGAAGGGCTCTAAGCGCATCTCTGTGCATGTAACCGCCTGCCGCCTGGCTGATTTTGATAGTTATGCGCAACGCTATCTAAAAGACCCTAAGCGCGGGGTGGTGGGGCGGATAAGAAAGACCACCTTTAAAGATATGCCTGCCTATGATTTTAGATATAAGTTGCATGAAGGGAGCAAGGTTTTTTTAGGTGGCGCCCTTATGTTTTATACCGGAAGGTGCATTTTTTACATCTCTTGGTTTGTCCCGAAAAGCGAATGGCCTCACTTTAAGGAGTTGTTTAAGCATATTTTGAGAACGATGTGGGTGAGGGTATGATCCCTGCGGACTTTGTGGAACGGTATAAAGACATCACAGATGTTGAACTTTTGTGCGCCTGTTTAGAGCAACCCCTTCCTAAATCATTCCGCATAAATACCCTAAAGGCAGAGAGGGCAATGGTGCTTGAGAGGTTTAAAGAATATGGCATCTCTCTCAAAGCGGTCCCTTGGTATGAGGATGCGTTTATTGCTGATAAGCATGACATAGGCCTTACTTTGGAGCATTTTGTGGGCGCTATTTATGTGCAGGAATTGGTTTCTATGCTTCCGCCCGTGCTGGTGGCTGATTGTTTGCAGGAATGGAGCAAAGTATTGGACGGATGCGCTGCACCTGGCTCCAAGACCACCCAGTTGGCCGCTCTTATGCGGAACAAGGGGTTGATTGTTGCTAATGATATTGATTATGTGCGCATAAAGGCGTTAAAGTCCAACATAGAGCGTTGCGGGGTTTTTAACACCGCTATCACCAATTATGATTTAAGGCGTTTTCCTAATATGCGCTTTGATGTGGTGCTTTTGGATGCCCCCTGCTCTGCAGAGGGGACGGCGCGCAAAAATGAGGAAGTTTTCTATCTTTGGAGCGTTAAAAAAATTTTGAACGCCTCGCGCCTTCAAAAACAACTTATTCTGCGCGCATTTGACCTGTTAAAGCCGGGCGGTGTTTTGCTTTATTCCACCTGCACCCTTGCGCCTGAAGAAAACGAGGAGGTGGTGGATTTTCTGCTAAGCAAGCGAAACGCTTATTTAGAGGAGGTTGAGATAAAGGGGTGGCGTTATGACCGCGCTTTGGAGGAATGGCAGGGAAAGCGGTTTAGTGAGGAGGTTAGCAAGGCGGTGAGAATATGGCCTCATCAAAACGACAGCGGCGGATTTTTCATAGCGAGAATAAGGAAATAAGAAAGGCGTTTTTAGAGTATGTGGAAAAGCGCTTTGGCATACCCTCCTCTCTATTTGAAGGTAGGCATATCTATTTAGGAAGCAGCGGAAAAATCATTATGGGCCCTGCTCTCCATTTTGAACCGCTTTCTGCAGGCATCACTGTAGGCCGCCTTTCAAAAAGCGGCAATATAAAGCCCACCACCAACTTTATCCAAACCTTTGGGAGGTTTGCCACCAAAAATGTGGTTTCTCTTTCTAAATCTCAAGCGATTGAATTTCTGCGCGGTTTAGATGTAAAGGCGGATTGCGATTGTGAAGAGGGTTATGTGGTGGTCTCTTACATCTACCCTTTGGGCTGCGGCCTTTTGCAACGAGGCATTGTTAAAAACATGCTCCCAAAAGCCAAACATCAGAAGATTGTTTATTTATAGTTTCGTTTAAGTTAAATCAAAAAACTTCCTTTCCCTGAGGGCCTTTCAGTTAAGTTTTTGGCCTAATAAAACCCCTAAACCGTAAGTTCACCTCAGGTGTTTTTGATGAAACTTTTGACCTAAGTAAAACAGTAGAAAAAAGTTTCATTTGACAACTTTTAACCTAAGAAAAAACCTAAACCGTAGGTTCTCCTCAGGAAGTTTTGACAACTTTTAACCTAAGAAAAACAGTAGAAAAAGTTGAACTAACAACCGTACGCTCTCCTCAGGAAGTTTTGGTAACTTTTAACCTAAGAAAAACAGTAGAAAAAGTTATACAAAAACCGTAAGTTCACCTAAGGAAGTTTTGACAACTTTTAACCTTAGTAAAACAGTAGAAAAAGTTGTACGGGCCCGGGGGGATTTGAACCCCCGACCGTCGCTTTTCTACCGCTTTTGGTAGTGCGCAGTTAGGAGAGCGCCACTCTATCCAGGCTGAGCTACGGGCCCTTCAGGGCACAATATGCAGAGTTCCTCTTCAAATGCTTCTTCCGTTGCTATATCCACCACTTCCTCTTCGCGTTCCTGGAGGACTGTTATATCTTCCTTCATGCTTCCCCTTTTGCATTCGCAGGGCGGGAGATTAAAGGAAAGCGCTTTTGCTAAATACCCTTCTTTCCTTATGCTTACCGTCCCTTTTCCGCCACATTCCTTTATAACAAAGCCAAAAAAGCTGTTTTTAATTTCTCCCCTTAAGTTGCGGCTGTCCAATCTCACAAAAACCTCCGCCCCCTCAGGCCCTGTTACATATCCATAATCGCAGAATATTTTTACCTCTGTTTTAATTTCTTTAGGAGAGGGTTTATCTTTCTCCTCTTCTGGAGGTTGGGGTGGCTTTTCCTCTCTTGCCGTAGCATTTCTTGATGGCCCGCTTTCTTCATTTTCCGCTAATCTTATTTTTGTGCTTTTTTCAACTGCAGCACACTTCCCCCACACCACTTCCCCCTCACACACGCTTATATTTAGCCCTGCCACCAAAAAGGTAGCGATGAGCAAAAGGAGCGCCACCACTTTTCTTTCCATGCTTTAATTTTTAGCGCTCAATTATTTTAACCTTACCGCTTCTAAGTTTTGAAGGGCGCGCGCCTCTCTCTTAATGGCTGAGGAGATGGAGCGCGCAAAGTCCTCTGTTTTATTCCAATCTCCGTGCATAGTAAATACGCGGTCTGGTGTTGGTTTTACATTTTTTATGTATGCCATCAATTGCGCCCTGTCGCTGTGGCCTGAAAAGCCCTCTGCGGTTTCTACCCTCATATTTATTTTAAGGGTTTTTGTCCTTCCATCCTCTCCTATAATAGGCACTTCCCGCATGCCGCGCTGGATTTTGCTTCCCAAAGAAAGGGCGCTCTGGTAGCCGCAGAACACCAGCGTATTTTTAGGGTCATCTGCAAGTAATTTTAAATATTCAAAGGAAGGCCCTCCTGTAAGCATGCCAGAAGGCGCGATTATAACTGCAGGTTCGTCTGGCTCTACCACCTCTTCCTTACTTGTCCCTTTTGCCACTTTAAAGATGGGCGATTCAAAGGGGCTTTTATCTGATAAAATTCTTCTTTGCAACTGCTCCCTTAAGTATTCAGGGTAGGCGGTATGTATTGCCGTAGCTTCCAAAACCATACCGTCTATATAGACAGGCACATTAAAGTCAGGGTCTCTCCTACTATATTCTTCAATAACCAACATCAACTCCTGCGACCTACCTACTGCAAAAGCAGGAATAAGCACTTTTCCGCGCTTTTCCACTGTTTCTTTTATTATTTTTATCAATCTTTTTTCGCTTTCAAACCTGTTTATTGATATGTCGTTTTTCCCTCCATAAGTGCTTTCAATAAAGAGCGTTTCTAAGCGCGGGAATTTGGTGTGCGCAGGGTTAAATAGCCGCGTAAAGCCAAATTTTATGTCCGCGGTATATACTAAGTTGTGCGCCCCTTCCCCTATGTGCAAATGGACAGAAGCGCTCCCTAAAATATGTCCTGCGTTATAGAAAGTCATCTTTATCTCTGGTGTTATATCTACCACTTCTTCATAGCCCACTGTTATCATATGCTTTAGTTGCTTTTGAACATCTTTTTTGCTGTAGGGCGGGTCTATGTTAAAGGCGCGGTGACACAAGTTTATGTAATCCTGCTGCAAAAGAACGGTTAATTCGCGCGTGGGCGGGGTGCAGTAGACAGGACCTTCGTAGCCATACTCAAAGAGATAGGGTAAGAATCCCATGTGGTCCATGTGGCCGTGGGAAATTATCACTGCATCTATATCTTTTAGCGAAAAGCCCAGCATGTTGAGGTAAGGGTATGCTTTAGTGGATTCAAAAGTGGCGGGGTTTACTCCTACATCTATCAGCACCCTACTGTTAGGGGTTTGCACCAATAAGCAGGAGCGCCCCACTTCTCTAAAGCCCCCTAAAGTAACTATTCTTACCCATTCGCTTGAAGGGGTTGGTTGGCATATTTTTTTGCCTATTGAGGTGAGGAACTTTTTTCTTTCTGCAGCTTCTACCACCTCGCTTTTCCTCACCCCTGTTAATATGCTTGAGGCCATGATCGGCGCTCTTAGCACCACAGGCGACCAATGAGTTTGAAGGATAATCTCTTTCAGCAGCGCGCCCCTTTTTCCTATCACCAAGCCCGGCTTTATTGCTTCTATTCTTACTTCGCAGAATTCAGGCACGAAATAAATATTCTTTATCTCCGCTTCTGGCGGCACTATCTCCAATATCTTCTTCTTCGCCTTCTCCTCTTCCATCAACTCGCTTCTATCCACTTTCACAATCACTTTTTTCTTTAGCCCGCTTGCCAAATTTTTTATTATCTGGTCATTTTCATAGAATGCTTTAATGTTCTTTATATAGATGGCTATCGCTACTCCTTCGGGCTCCACCTTTGCAAGTTCGCATTCAGGAGGTATTATCTCTTCAACCTTTTTCACAATATCCTTGAAATGCAAAAGATCACCGATTAGCAGCTCCTTTATTTATTTTAGCAGTTTATGGACCTCGTTTTTCTCTAATCTTTTAAATCCTTTTTTGGTAATGACACACACATCTATTCCTTCCCCGCTTCCTGCGTCTCTGCTCATCGCTGCTTTTACTGATTTGGCAGCAAGCGAAACATTCTCCTCTACAGACCTGTGAGGTTTAAAATGCTCCTCTAAGACACCGTAAGCAATGGGTGAACCGCTCCCTGTTGCTGCCACCTCTTCTTCAGTCACTCCCCCTAGCATATCTACTGAATAGAGGCGCGGCTTCTCATCGTACCCTGCTATTAAAAGTTGCACAAAGAAGGGGAAGAATTTATAGTGGGAGAGGATGTTTGCTAAAAGCGCTGCTGCCGCCCCCACGCTCATTTTCTGCTCATTCCTTAATTCATATAATTTTATCTCTGCTTTCATCCATCTTATGAGCGTTTGAGCATCTCCCACGCTACCTGCAGTGGTCATTGCGATGTGAGAACTTAAGGGAAATATTTTATCTACATCTTTGCTTGCTATTAAATAGCCCATTGTGGCTCTCCTATCGCTTGCCAGCACCACACCCTCTTTTGCTACTAGCCCAACAGTAGTAGTGCCTGTCTTGAGCGTTTTATAGGATTCTTCCATGCTACGCCTCTTAAAACTTATATCATAATCTACTATCATAAACTTTTTAAATAAATCTCTTAAGCGCCTTTTCCCCTAAAACCAACACTCCTACAAAAACCAAACCTGCGCTCGCCAATCTTACCCATTGGTTTAAAGAGAGCGGCTCAATGCCAAACAGGGTAGAAGCGTCTGTGTATGTTATCGTCATCTGCATAATAAAAGCGGTTCCCACCGCTAAATGTACCCATTTATTTGATAGAAGAGGGGAGTTAAATTTCCACTTTATCATGTATACGCTTAATATTTCATATATCACTAATGCGCTAAAGAACATGCTGTATGCTTCTTGTGGTGTTGTGGCGGTGTAGTAAAGATACATAACTGCCAATGTCTCTGTCACTCCCATAAGAAGAATGAACGCTATGTTTTCTTTTGTCAAAACTCCTTCCCCTGCTTTTCGCGGCTTTCTTTTCATAATATCTTTTGCTGGTCTTTCCGCCCCCAATGCTAAGGCGGGCAGGCCATCTGTAAGCAGGTTTATCCATAAAAGTTGGATGGGTATTTTTGGTGAAAGGGAAAGAGGGGAAAAACTTGCCAAAAATACTGCAAGCACCTCTGAAAGGTTAGCCCCTAACAGCAGCACCACAAATTTTCTTATATTGTCAAACGCTCCCCTGCCCTCCTTTATCGCATTTTTTATGCTTATAAAATTATCATCCAAAACCACCATGTCGCTTGCCTGTTTTGTGACCTCTGTCCCTCTTATCCCCATAGATATTCCCACATCCGCATGCTTGACCGCTGGCGCGTCATTTACCCCATCCCCTGTCATGCACACTACATGGCCCTTTCCTTTAAGCGCTTTTAATAAAAGCGTTTTATGGTGCGGTGAGGTACGCGCATAAATATCCACCTCTTCTATCACTTTCTCCAAACCTTTTTTCTCTAATCTATCCAATTGTTCTCCTGTTATGACCTTTCCTTTAAAACCCAACTCTTTGCCTATCGCTTTCGCGGTTTGTGGGTGGTCTCCTGTTATCATTATCACTCTTATTCCCGCTCCTCTGCACTCTTCCAGCGCCTCTTTAACCCCTTTTCTGGGAGGGTCTATCATTCCCATAAGCCCTAAGAATCGCAGATTTTTTTCATAGTTCTCTTTTCTTTTGGGCTTTTTCCTATAGGCAACCGCTATCACTCTAAGCGCCTTTTTAGCCATCTCCTCAGCGCTTTTCAACATCTCCTCCTTTCCGCATCTTGGCAGCACCACTTCGGGCGCCCCTTTTACAAACACCCACTCTTCCTTCCCATCGCTGTTAACAGTGCTCATCATCTTTCTTTCTGAGGAAAATGGGATTTCATCTATTCTTTTCCACCTCTTTCTCACTTCCTTTACATTCATTCCGTACTTATATGCAGGGAGTAGGAGTGCTACTTCTGTAGGGTCTCCTTTAAGCGTTGTTTTGGCATCATTGCAGAGCACCGCTGCTCTTAAGAGCATCTCTAAATCTTCTTCCTCTCCTTCCTTAAGCTTTATTTCCCCTTTTTTCTCATATCCCCTTCCGCTAACTTCATATATGCCCTTTTCGGTCCTAATCTCCACTACAGTCATTCTGTTCTCGGTAAGAGTCCCTGTTTTATCTGTGCATATCACATCCACACTTCCTAAATTCTGTATTACCACCAATTTTCTCATCAGAACATTTTGCGCCAGCATGCGGTTGGTGGCGATAGAAAGAGAAAGGGTTATTACCGCAGGTAACCCTTCAGGTATGGCTGCCACTCCCAACGCCACCGCAGCCATAAAAACAGCCAAAAAGTCGCTTTGCTTTATAAAAAGTTCCACGCCGGAGATGATGGCAAGAATTATTAGCACTCCTATCAAAATCCTTTTGCTTAATCTCTCCATCTCTTCCTGAAACTTGGTCTTTCCGTCCTCTGCCTCTATTATCTCTCCTGCTATCTTCCCCATCTCTGTATTCATGCCTGTAGAAACAACCACTGCCTTGCCTTTGCCCCTCGTTATAACCGTTCCCATAAATAGCATATTCTTTCTCTCTGCAAGGGGGCAGCGCTTTTTTAGAATAACCTTTGCGTCCTTTTCTACCGGTGTGCTTTCCCCTGTGAGCATAGATTCGTCCGCATAAAGCGAGATGCTTTCCAACAGCCGAGCATCTGCCGCCACCCGGTCTCCTTCTCTAATTATTAATATATCTCCAGGCACCACCTCTCGCGCCGCCACCTCTTGCTCCTTCCCGCCTCTAAGAACGGTTGCTTTAGGCGCTGCCAACTGCGCCAACATCTCCATAGTCCGCTCTGCTTTATATTCCTGCACAAACCCAAAGATGGCGTTGCCTAATATAATCGCGAAAATAAGAATTGCGTCAAAGTATTCCTCTTTTCCCTGTGAATAGGAGAGGAAGGCGGAAATGAGCGCTGCGCCTATAAGTATAAGAACAAGCGGGTTGTTAAATTGGGAAAGGAAGAGTGCAATAGGGGAAACCCTCTTTTTTTTCTCTATCTCATTATAACCATACCTTTCTATCCTCTTTTTAACCTCCTCTTCACTTAACCCTTCTTCGCTGGTTTTTAGTTCTTTAAGGCATTTTGCAGGGGATTTATCCCATGCCACGATATCCCTTTTCTAGTTTCACAACCTTTATTAAAAACCTTAACTGCTTTCCTGCATAAGGGTGGTTGCCATCCAGCGTTATTGTTTCATTATCTTTCTCTAATACTGTGTAGGGCTTTATCTTCCCGGTTTGAGGGTCTGGTAGAAGATAGGTCTCATTAACTTCTAACACTCTTTCCAATGTTATTGTAATATTTGGGTCGTTCCACATCTTTTTTAAGCGGGTTGGCACCCCTTGGTAAAGGAAGGTTATGCGTGGGAGCACTACATGCTGGATTATCACATAATCCTCTGTTGTTTTATTTACCGAAACTTGACCGTACTCTGTTCTATATGATGTCCCTTCTTCTGTGCTTAACCCTCTTTTTTCCCATTCCTGCCGCGGCACCTTTTCATAAGAGGTGATGTTGTAGTATCTACTCACTCTTATTATGTTTTGAGGGTCGCGCGGATAGCCCAAGGAAGGCGGCACATCAAACATCTTCTCCTCCCCCTCTTCTAAACCTAAAATATTAAGTATCACTCCTTTAATAACAGGTGAATCTTCCTTTAGCTCTATTTTAAGTGGCTCATTTGAGGAGGGTGTGATATTCAATTGTTGCGCCCATTCTGGATTATTTGTTTCTTTTGCTTCCCCCTCTACCCACAGCGCATAATATATCCACACTGTATCTCCCATTTCTGCGTAGGGTTGGCTGTTTTTTATAATTTGGGGTTCTTGAGAGGGGGGTTGAGAGGGCAGGTTGGTTTGAGGCGCTTGCTGGTTTATGCACCCTAACCCTCCTAACAACAATATTAATACAAACATTATAGCCGCGTTTCTTTTACTCATCTTACCCCTCAACTTGGATTTTTACTTCTAATCTTAAATGCTTAATGGGGTCACAGGGATTTGAACCCTGACTTGCAGGTAGCGGCCTCATGCTGCAGCGCAGCGTTGATCTGGAGCCTGCCGTACTACCTGGTTATACTATGACCCCATTTAACACTTAAATTAACTATTCTTTTTTTAAACACCCTTCTTGTTTTTAAAACTTCTTCGGTGTCTGCATCTCTCCATCAACTCTTTAACTATTTTTTGTGAAGGGCTTTTTCCGTAGGGGTGGGATGTTTTGGGCAACGGTCTTTCTATAAATTCCACAATCTCTTCTATGCTTGCATTTATTACTTTTTTCCCTATCCCTCTCCTTATTACCTCTTCCCTTTCTGTATTCTCTCTATATATAAGGCAGGGCTTCCCTATTATTAAGCATTCTTCGCTTATTCCTCCAGAATCTGTTATTACTGCCTTTGCAGGAATTAGATAGTTCTCCAAAAATTCGCTATACTCAACCTCCTCCCGCTTTTCCGCTTTTATTTTGTCCCACAATCCTGCCTTTTCCATCGCTTCTTTGGTCCCCTCTTTATAGATAAATATTACTTTATAAGGAAGCGCGTTTATTATTTCTACAAACCGCTCCATCCTCTTTTTGCTTTTTATATTTTCCTGCCTATGCAGCGTTGCCACTATCAAATTTTCTTTCTTTTTTTTACCCTCTTTCGCAAAGGTGTTTAAACTATCCACAATAGGGTTTCCTGTAAGTATTGCCTTTCCTTTAAGATTGCTTACCGCTTCCTCATGAGGCGCAAATCTCACATCTGCTAAATAATCCGCTATCCGCCTAGCTATCTCTTCAGGAAAGGGTTCAAAGAGATTGCCGCTTCTTAGCCCTGCTTCTATATGCGCTAATTTTCTTCCCCTAATTTTGGCTGCCAAGGAACCTAGCAAAGTAGATAATGTATCGCCATGCACCGCTATAATGCAGCTTTTAGGCGTTTTGCTTAGCAAACTCCAAAACGCTTTTACAAACCATGTTAGCCCCCCCAAAATTCCTCTTTCCCCTTTCCACTGGGCGCACACAAAAAGCGGTTTTTTTATTTTAAACTTTTTAATAAGCGGTTCTAGGCGGTGTTGGCCTGTTGCTATCCACTCCCATTCAGCGCCCCCTTTCTCCAAAAGGCGCATTATAGGAAACACTTTTATTAATTCGGCGCGCGTCCCTATTATGAGCAATATCATTTTAGCACCTTTAACTTGTTAAAGCGCCACCTATTATTTTTTTAAACTTTTTCTTTAATCTTTCCGTTTGGTGATTTTTGTGGAACCTATCCAGTTGGCTTTAGCTTCCGCTATTTTAACGCTTCTTTATGCAGGATTTTTAGTTGTGCGGGTGGTGCGCTCTTCGCCAGGTAGCAAAGAGATGGTGGCTATCGCTTCTGCTATACAAGAAGGCGCAAACGCCTTTTTAATGAGGCAATATAAAACGCTTCTTCCTATAGTTATCCTTCTTATCCTTCTCATTTACTTTTTTGTAAATCTTGAAACCGCTATCGCCTTTGTGGTTGGCGTCCTTTCTTCAGCGCTTGCTGGCTATATAGGAATGCAGGTTTCGGTGCGCGGAAATGTGCGCGTTGCAGAGGCGGCCAAAAAAGGCCTTAAAGAGGCGCTTTCCCTTGCTTTTAGCGGGGGTGCGGTTACTGGCATGTCCCTCGCAGGTTTGGGGCTTTTGGGAGTTTCTCTTCTTTATTTGCTTTATGGAGATTTAGCGCCTTTGGTGGGCTATGGATTCGGCGCTTCCCTCATCTCTCTCTTTGCCCGTGTGGGCGGCGGGATTTATACTAAGGCGGCAGATGTGGGGGCTGATTTGGTAGGCAAAGTGGAAAAGGGTATTCCTGAAGATGACCCCCGCAACCCTGCAGTCATTGCAGATAATGTGGGCGATAATGTGGGGGATTGCGCAGGAATGGCAGCAGATGTCTTTGAATCTTTTGTGGTAACAGTAATTGCAGGCATGCTGTTGGGCCTTACTTTAAGCGACCCTGCATTGGTACAACTGCCTTTAGCGGTTGCCGCCATAGGCACTTTGGCCGGCTTGGTGGGCTCTCTCTTTGTGGGTGTATTTAATATAAAGAAGATTATGTCTCATTTCTATTTGGCTTTGATTGTGAGCATAGTTCTTTTAATAGGCGGCTCTTATCTTTATCTCTCTTCGCAACCAAACCTCTCTTTGCCTTTTGAAGCGCTTATTACCCCTATTATTTTGGGCGCTGCCGTTACCTTATTGCTCTTCTTGATCACTGAATGGTACACTTCTTCAGACCACCTCCCTGTGCAGGATGTGGCAACCTCTTCAAAAACCGGTTCCGCTACCAACATCATTCATGGTCTGGCCATCGGCATGGAAGCAACGGTGCTACCTACTCTGGTAATCCTTTTCGCCATCTTTTTGGCCTATAAAGCTGCGGGCCTTTATGGTGTGGGGCTTGCAGCCGCAGCCATGCTCTCCCTTTCAGCCATTGTGATTTCCATAGATGCTTACGGCCCTATTACCGATAATGCGGGAGGGATAGCAGAGATGTCTAAACTGCCCAGCAAGGTGCGAAAGGTTACTGATGCTTTAGATGCGGTGGGCAACACCACAAAAGCAACCACAAAAGGTTTTGCTATAGGAGGCGCTGCTTTAGGCGCTCTTGCTCTCTTTGTTGCCTTTGCAGATGAAGCATCTTTAACCGCTATAAACATGTTGGACGCTTCTGTGGTTATTGGCTTGTTTGTGGGCGCTTTAATGCCCTTTGTCTTCTCCGCTCTCCTGATGCTTGCGGTAGGAAGGGCTGCTTTTGAGATTGTTGAGGAGGTGCGAAGGCAGTTCAGGGAGATAAAGGGCTTAATGGAGGGGAAGGCAAAGGCAGATTATGGAAGATGTGTGGATATCTCCACTGCCACCGCTTTAAAAGAATTGGCCCTGCCTGGCTTAATTGCAGTTCTCCTCCCCTTGCTGGTGGGCTTCCTGTTTGGCGCTCCAGCATTGGGCGGCTTACTTGGAGGTGCTATTATAAGCGGTTTTATGCTTGCCATCACCATGACCACTGCAGGCGCTACATGGGATAATGCTAAGAAGTATATTGAAGAGGGCAATTTAGGGGGCAAGGGCTCAGATGCGCACAAAGCAGCGGTGGTTGGGGACACTGTGGGAGACCCGCTAAAAGACACCGCAGGCCCTGCTTTGAACGCGCTTATAAAAGTGGTAAATACTGTTTCCTTGGTCTTTGCCGGTTTGATTGTTGCAAATTCGCTGGGCCTGATATGAAACTAATTAAAACCCTTTCCCCCATTTTTTAATAAGCGGTGATTTTTATGGCTTCAAGACCTGCACGCTGTATAAGAGACCCTGATAAGGTTGCATGGACACGCTTTTCACGCAGCAATCAAAGTAAAAGCTATATTAAGGCAATGCCCCATCAAGACCTTCACCAATTCCGAATGGGCGCTATGAAAGAGGATTTTGACCTTGCAGTTCATCTTGTCGCACAAGAACCTATTATTGTAAGGGACAACGCCTTGGAGGCGTCCCGCCAAACCGTTAATAAAGCGTTGGAAAAGCAGTTGGCAGGCAATTATTTCTTTATGGTGCGCGTTTTTCCCCACCATATTATAAGAGAGAATAAAATGATTTCAGGCGCAGGTGCAGACCGTTTGCAGAAAGGGATGAGAAAGGCGTTTGGCAGGCCTACTGATAGGGCTGCGCGTATAAAGAGAGCAGGCACGGCGGTTTTCTCTGTTTACACTTACTCTCCTAATAAAAATGTGGTGAGGGCTGCCCTTGAAAGGGGGAAGAGAAAGCTTTCAGGCCATTATAAAATAGTTTATGAGCTTTTATCCCCCTCTTAATATTTTTGTTGTGGTTTTTTTGGGGGTTATGTGTAATATTTAAATACTTGTTTTGCTATTTTTATGTTAGGTGAGGTTGTTGAAAATAAGCACTGATATAGATGGGGTTATTAGGTGTTTGGAGGAGAGGAGAAAAATCCTTCTCTCAGAGCTTAGGTCTCTCTGCAGAGTGGATAAAAAGACGCTGGAAAAATGGCTCGAGGCGTTGGAGCAGGAGGGATTGGTGGAAGTGGTGTATGGTATTAGGGGCACTTATGTTCATTGGTTAGGCGAGCCGCGTGATGAGGAAGAGGGCCTAAAGCAGAATATTTTAGAAAAGTTTGAGGACGAGGCGCAGGAGAAGGGAGAGATGTTGGAGGAGATAGAGGAGAGAGAGGAGGTGTTAGAGGAAAGCGGCGCGGAGAGTGAGGCAGAAAGCGCTCAGGAGAGCATGGAAGAGAGCATGGGGGAAGGAGTGGCAGAGGACAAGGAGGAAAAAGAGGAAGAAAGGGCGGCGTTGGAACTCCCTCTTTCTCCCTTTGCTCAAGAAACCAAAGCAGAGCTTTCCTCCCTTCTCACTCAGTTGAAAGAGGAGCGCGCTAAGCTGAAAGCGCTGGAAGAGGAGAGAAGGAAGCTTTATGAAGAAGGGCTGGAAGCGTTGGAAAAGGAGGCAGAGGCAGAACTTACTGTGTTGGCAGAAAAGGTGTTAGAGAAGCACCGCGTTTTGGCCTCTTTAAAAGAAAGCGCCGCGCGCTTGCCTGAAGAGGTTGGAGAGGCAGAAAGCAGTTATAAGAAAGCGCAGAAGATTAGAGAGGAAGGGGAGCGCGCTTTGGCTGATTTGCGAGAGCATGCTTCTGACCTGAGAGAAAGGTTGGAGAAAGCGGTGGAGGAGGTACGAGACCAGATTGCAGATTTAAATAGCGCTGTGGAAGATGCTAAAAGAAGGAGCGAAAGCGCTGAACAGCTCTACTCTTCCCTCTCCCAAAAAGCGGATGAGAGCAGGGAGGAGTTGAAGAGGATGCGTGCTGTTATGGAGACCTTGGAGCGCGAGGTGGAGGCAATTTCTGAAAGGGCAGAAGAGGCAAAAAGAGTTAAGGAAGCAGTGGGTGAAGAGTTGCGCGCCTATGAGGAGCAGTTGGACGCTCTTCACGCTAAATTGGAGGAAATGGAGCGATTGGAGCGCTGGATTGAAGAGTATGTGAGGGATTATGAAGAAAAGATTTCCTCTATCTCTGATGAAGTGGAGAGATGGGATGAGGCGCTTGCAGAGTTGCGAGAATCTGCAGAAGCCAAGTATTTGGAAAATTATTTGAAAGAGTTGGAGGAGGCGGCCGCTTCTTATGAGAGCAGGTTTGCAGAGGTGCTAAAAAGAGATGAGGCGCTGGAAAAAGCCATTGCTCAGTCCAAAAAGCGCATTAAGAAACTGCTCTCTCAAAGCAAGAAGTTGATGAAAAAGCGGGTGAAGAGCTCGTTGGAAGAGAAGGTAAAGCGCGCCAAATCCTCTGCAGGCCGTGTGAAAAGGACAGTTAAGGAAAAGCGCTCTCAAAGAAAGAAACTTAGCGATTAGTTCTCGCCTCATCCACTATCGCAAGCCAAGAATCCCCTATTTTCATAAGATAGTTGCCGAATGTTTTGCTTAGCGATATTCTCATCGGCCTATATTTTCTTTTCTTTTCCACATTAACAAGCGTTTCTCGCTCCACTTTCACCATCCCCACCCTTTTTAACCTTAATAAAACGCGGTTGTAAAAGGTTGCTTTGGATATGTTGTTTGCTTTTAGAAACTCTGCCACCTCCTTTCCGCTCACCTGGAGTTTTGAGGTAAGGAGTTTCAAAAATTTTACTGCTATCTCATGATAGGTGGGCTGGTATTTTTTAGAGAACACAAAGTTGGTAACCTCTTCTAAATTCCACAGGTTTCTTGTAGGGGTTTCCTCGTTGGTTTGAAAAGGCCTTAATTCTGCGCTGTCATATCGCGGCAGGTAGAGAGATTCTGAAGAAGGCACCCCTCGCGATGTTATTTTTGCCATAATATAATTCCAAACGCTAAAAAAATAAGCGTTCCTTTTATAATACATGATACGTTTTGGGCCTGCAGGCGTTCCTATTCAATGCGAGGATGAGAGCACCTTAGAAGGGATAAAGTGCTGTAGAGCGCTGGGATTGGATGCGATGGAGATGGAATTTGTTCATGGGGTGAGGATGAAAGAGGAGGTTGCAAAGGAGGCAAAGCGCATTGCTGAGGAATGCGACATTGCCCTTTCCTCTCACGCCCCCTATTATGTTAATTGCTGCACCACTGATGAGCGAAAGAGGGCCAACACCATAAGGCACATCTTCACCTCTGCGCTTATAACCAATGCTGCAGGGGGCCGCATCACAGTTTTCCACCCCGGCTTTTACCAAAAACACAGCAAGGAGGAAGCATTCGCGCTTGCAAAAAAACTGCTTTTAGAGGTTGAGGAAAAGTGCAAGCAGCACAATATAAAGACAAAGTTAGGCGCAGAAACGGTAGGGAAGCGCTCTGCTTTTGGGGGTTTGGAAGAGAATATTGCACTGGCGCAGGAGATAGAGCAGGTTGATTTGGTGATTGATTTTTCTCATTTGGTGGCGCGCGGGGATTTTAAGCTGGAAGGTGAGGATGATTATAGGCGCCTCTTTGATTATATAG
>JALWZW010000045.1:28857-55312 GCA_026992595.1 Microcaldota archaeon
ATTATATAGAATCCCATCTTCCTGATTATGGAAAGCGCATTCATGCCCATTTTTCCGAGATAAATTTCACAGAAAAAGGGGAGCGCAACCATCTTGCTTTAAACACCAACAACACCCCGCCTTTTAAACCGCTTATGAAGGTGTTGGCGGAGGGCGGCTATTCTGGCGTGATTATCTCTGAAACTCCTAAAATAGATATAGACGCACAACTTATGCGCGAGGTTTACTATGCTTATCGACGCTCTTGAGGACTATCGCCTTAAAATAAAGGAAAAGCACCGCTTCCTCTCTTCTCTTTACTCTCAATACCAAAAAAGCGGGGATGTGGAATTGCTAAAAGATATTGAGCGGGTTAAAAAGGAGATCGCCCACTTAGGTTTTAAATTAAAATTATCTTTGTTAGAGCATTTGGAAGAATTTAAACTTATGAAAAAGTATTACCCCCAACTTTTGGCAGAATATGCGCAGGACGCTTACATTGGCCGCTATGTGAGGAAAAGGTTGTGGCTTTTGGAGTTGGCGCCCCTCAATGAGCGCTCTGCTTTAGCCGCTTTTAACCAGGTTAAGGAGATGAGAGCGACGCTTAAAAAGGCACGCGCTTATTTAAAACTCCATTCTCTCAAGCAGTTTGAGGAAAGGTTCCCGTTTTTAAAGGGCGCTAAAGACCGCGAGCAGGCGTTTAAAATGCTGGAGGAGATGGACAAACGCTTAATTTTGGACGGATGGCGCGTCATCATCTCCTCTCCTCTTATCACCGCAGCGGTTGCGCGCTACGCCCTTCTCATCCAAGAGTTTATGAAAAAACGGGATGGTACGCGATATCTCACAAAAAAGCGCTTTTTTGATAAAAAAATAAAAAAATACTCCTCCCTTCTCACGCAAGTGCTGCTTGCCAACCCCTCCTACTTAAGGGAGTTGCAAAGAAAGCCGCCCTCCCCTTTTTTAAAACGCTTTGTTTCTCAACTCCGTTCTGTGCGCGTTAATGAGCGGCAATGGCTCAGAGAGATGGCTAAAAGATTAGAGAGCGCGTAATTTTTCCTCTATCCTTTTCTCTTTCCTCTCCCCAATCCTTCCTTTTATAGCATTTTTATAAAATTCTTCCAACAGTTTTTTGGTCCTTTTCCTATCCTTTTCCAACGCCTTCTTAAGCATCTCCCCGCTCTTATCATTATCCATCAGCATATATGCGATGGAAAGGAGAAAATAGTTCTCTGCGCTCCCCTCTCTTTCCACTGTCTCTTGAAGCACCTCTGCCGCCTTTTCCAATTCAAACATCTCTAAATAAGTTATCCCCATAAGTTTTAGAGAGCGCACATCCCCTTGCTTTTTATATGCTTTTTTAAACTTATAAAGCGCTTCCTCATAGCGCGCCTTTTTCAACTCTGAGATCCCCTCTTCCACAAGGCCCATGTTTTAAAAAACATTCAAACATATATTTATTTATGCCTATTCTTAGAAGACCACAAGAGACCACACCTGATGAAAAGGAGAGCAGGGAGGAAAGAGAACTTTCACTCCTAAAAGTCACACCTTCTTATGCTCCCCTTAACCTTTTTTCCCGCCTTTCAAAAGCCACCCTTCGCGAATTTTATCGCTCGGTTAGGGAGGCGGAGAGAGCGGTGGAGGTTGCGAAGAGAAAGGAGCGCTATGCGCTTTTTTCTGATGCTGAGACAGGCAGAAGGTTTGAAAGGATGTTGGACATTGCACAGAGAGGTTAAAAATTTATTCTCCCATTTTGCTTTATGCAGCGGCTCTTAAACACCCTTGCCGATATTTTTCTTGCCATTTTTGCAATCCTGCTTATCTTTTATGTATTCTCCCAGCCATCAGTGGTGGTTTATGAGCGCCCTGCCCCTTCTGAATATCTATCCTCTTCCCCCACCTCTTTCCCTCTCCCTGCTCCTTCCCTAAATGCCACCATGCCGGAAGAAGGGAATGAGGGGGGAAGAGATGTGCGAAAGGTGGTTTTTGATAAGGTGAATTCAGAGCGTCTAAAAGCAGGTCTTAAGCCGCTTAAGTGGAACAGCGAGGTGGCGGAGGTTGCCCAGCAGTATGCAGAAGAATTGGCTGAAGAAAACAAACTTCTTACTTTGAAAAATAAGCCCTGCGCCCTGCCTTTTATCCATCACAAAGATGTAAAAGGCAGGTTTCAGGATGGGCGTTTAAGAGCAGGGGGTGTGGACTACTTTTCTCTCTCTGCAGAGAATCTTTTTGCTATCTCTAAATGGAAGGAGAGAAGGGGTGAGGGTAATTTTGAGTGCCTTTCTTTTAATTGGAGTGAAGATGCTAATGTTTCAGAAGAACTCCTGAGAAGGATAAGTTATATCAACTCTTTACCTAATGTTAGTTGGTCTTATGTTTATTGGACCCAGGAAGATTTAGTGGATAAAATTGTCTCTGGCTGGATGGGAAGCGAGAGACACAGAGAGGTTATTTTGGAAGAAGATTTTGAGGAAAGCGGGGTGGGGTGGGCAGAGGTTAATGATTTTGTGTTTGTGGTGCAGGTTTTTATAAAAAGGGCGGAGTGCGGCTATAACGGCGGGCCTTGTTGTGATAGCAAGTGCTTTGAGGGGCTTTCTTGTGTGGATGGCAGGTGTATTAAAGAATAGTTAAAGAAAATAATTTTATTTGATTAATTAAAGAATATTTTTTCCCTTTATCTCCCATATCTTTTTTCTATCTCCTCAAAGGTAAGCGACCCGCTTCCAAATTCAGAAGAATATGCGCACCTTTCCTCCTCTTTAACGCATTCTATGGTTAAATTATATTTCCCCTGAAGCGTTTGTATACTGCATTCATAATCCTTTACTTCTTCTCCTCCGCTTTCTTTGCACCTACATCCTGTAACTGCCCAACTGTAGTCCCCCGCCGTCCTTTTTGCCTCTGCTAGGCACACCTCTTCCACCGTTTTAGCGGTTATTCGCTCCCATATTGAGGGTGTGGAGGTTGCATTGAGCGGAACTTCCCCTGCTCCTGCGTTTTGTTGAGCGGTTTGGTTGATTGCCTGAGCAGAAATGCACAATAAGAATATAAGAGAAAGCGCCCCTAACTTCTCCATCCTCTCTTCACCTCTGCATCCTCCACCCTCTCCTTTGCAATAGAAAGCGCCGCCTTTCTTGTATACCTCTCATCCCTCTCTAACATAGCTTTAACATTCTTTCTTATCTTCTTTTCAACCACCTTAAACATGGTCTCTTCGTCCCAGCCGCGCGTTTCGCACCAGGAGGAAATCACTCCGCCTGCATTTGCAACAAAATCAGGTATTATGAGCACCCCTTTTTCTGCAAGCATCTCCTCCAATTTGGGCTCTATCGGGATGTTGGCTGCCTCCACTATAATTTTCGCCTTCACCTTGCCTACATTCTCTTCGTTTATCACATAAGGCCTTGCGCCCGGAATAAGCACATCCACATCCAATTCAAACAATTGTGCGGTGGTTAGTTTTTCACCTACCGGATGGGCGGTAACTGTTCCTTTTTCTTTTTTGGTTTTATACAAATCGTCATATTTTAGCCCTTCTTTTGCATATATGGTGCCTTTGGAATCAGAGACCGCCACTATTTTTGCGCCCATCTCTTCTAAAAACTTCATGGTAAATGTCCCCACATTGCCAAACCCTTCAATTGCAACCGTTAGCCCTTCCACCCCTTTTCCAAAATATTCTTGCGCCGCTTGCAAAGAGAGCGCCACTCCATAGCCAGTGGACCCTAATTCATGAGGAAGGCCGCCCATGGTAGCGGGCTTTCCTGTCACGCTATGGAAACCTGCTTCATCCGCTATTATCGCCATCTCCTCTTCTCCCATCCTCATATCAGGCCCTGCTATATATTCACTTCCTAAAATCCCTTTCAATCTTTTTGCAAAGGCGCGCACCACTGCTTTCTTATCCAGCCCCTCGCGGGCGATTATTCCTGATTTAGCGCCTCCAAAAGGCAGGTCTGCCATAGCATTCTTCCAAGTCATCGCTTCTGCCAACCCTTTTACCTCATCCACGGTCAGGTTTTTCGCAAACCTTATCCCTCCTTTGCCTGGCCCCCGCGCGGTGTTGTGGATCACGCAAAATCCGTGCAACCCTGTTCTGCTATCTTTCACTTCAATAATTTTCTCAAAATCTTCTTTCATTATATCCCTCATATTTTTGCCTTTAGGTAAGCAGCCACCTTCTCTCTCAACCTCTCCTCCACTCTCTCCACCCCTTTATCCAAAAACCCCTCCATTATCATCCTTTTTGCTTCCCTCTCTCTCAGCCCTCTACACATCAAATAAAAGACCGCCTCCTTATCTAACTGCGCAACAGAAGCAGAATGGGTGGAGCACACATTGTTATTTTCTATTTCCAATTCAGGGTTTGCGGTTGCTTTTGCCCCTTCTTCCAAAAGCATCACATGCTCTTCAAGAATGGATTGCGCTCCTGCCCCGCTTTTTTCTATTTTTATCATCCCGTCTAAAGCTACTTCCCCCTCTTTTTTCACCAACCCGCGCGCCTCTATACTGCCCTTCGTATCTTCCCCCACATGTCTTAACAGCATCTTAACTTTCAACTTTTTATCTTCCACAAAAAGATGGGTGTCGTGCGCCTCGCTTCCCCTACCTATCAACTTTGTTTCCACCTCTCCTTCCCCTCCTTCCCATATATAGCATGCGTTAAGCTGCGCCCCTTCCGCCATATTAACCAAAATTTTTACCTTACCTTTCCCCCACACCGCAATTTTTCCCTTGCTGTAGGGCTCAACATTTATCTCAACTTCGCTGTCCTCCACCTTTAGCTCTATTGCTTTCTCCTCTTCTATCACCACTTCCTTTTTTTCCATGCTAATAATTCCCAACAAACCTTTTTTAATGTTAGAATAAAGCGGGTGGAAAGCGCCCCGGGGAGGACTCGAACCTCCGGCCTGCTGATTAACAGTCAGCCGCTCTACCAACTGAGCTACCGAGGCTTTTTTATACCTGCCTGCGGAGTCTTTCAGGCCTTGCTTTATAGTGCCCAAATTCGCGCAATATCTCAAACCTATTCCCTTCCAGTATCATCTTTTTTGTTTGTTCTATTATTTCTTTTGGCTCAATCGCCCTTCCTTCGAGCGCGGCAACGCTAAACTTATCGCGCGCTATGTCCAACATCAACTTAACGCTTACCCAACTAAACTGTTGCGCTGTTTTGGGGTTGTTTCTCAACTCCTCTAAAAATTTTCTGAATGCTTGCTCTGCCTCCACGCGCATGTCTTGAAAGCTTCTTACCTCTCCTCTTCTTGCTTCCTCCTCTTCGCCGCGCTCCTTATAAACCATACAATATTACCTCTTTAAGAATATTTAAAAATTATGTTGGTGGGGTGTGGAGGAGTTCATAAGCAAAGCGCCTTACTATGCTGCTTTCCACATCTCCCAATGCATAGACCGCTATCTTTCTCCTCTCCTCTTCGCTTAATTCAAAGTTTTTAAGTGCTCTCAGCGCATGCGCCTGCACAAAAGGGTCGCCCCTTTTTATAGCAACTCTCATAAGCACCCTTTTTGCTAAAGGGACGCGGTGGTTTGCCAGCATCCTTATCGCTTCAATTTGTATAAGTTTGTCTTTTGCGCTCTTAACCGCTTCCATCAGCCACTTAACCGCCTTTTTTGATTTAACCCTGCCCAGCGCCCTTACTGCGGTCAATCTCACAAATGGCTCGCGGTCCTGCGTCATTTTGCCTAAATAGGGAAGCGCCCTTTCATCGCCTATTTCCCCTAGCGCGTAAGCAACCGCCGCCCTCACAAAATGGTTTCTATCATTTCTCTTCCTTAAAAGAAAAGGAAGGGCGCTTTTTTCTTTCAAATCTCCTAACACATAAGCCGCCCATTCCCTCTCTTCCGGCTTTTTGCTTTTTAGTAGTTTAATGAATTTTTCTGCTTTCCTTTCCTGCATAAATCTAAAAAACCCTTCATATTTATATGTTTTTGGAATTTGGGTGTGTGTATGGTTTTGATGTACTCTCAATATAAACTGAAAAGAGGGGATAAGGCGCCTTCCTTTGCGCTTAAAGGGGTTGATGGCAAGGTGCATTCACTTGAGGAGTTTAAAGGGATGCCTGTTCTGGTAATCTTTATGTGCAACCACTGCCCTTATGTAAAGCCCAAGTTCCCCTATTTGGTGGAACTGCAGGAAAAGTATAAGGGCAAACTGCAAATTATAGGGATAAATCCTAATGATGCGGAAAAATATCCTGAAGATTCTTTTGAAAAGATGAAGGAATATGCAGAGCGCTTTGGCTTTAACTTTCTATATTTAAGGGATGAGACGCAGGAGGTGGCTAAAGCTTATGGTGCTGTTTGCACTCCGGACCCCTTTTTGCTAGATAGGGAGCACCGCATCGCTTACCATGGGCGTATAGATGATGCGCATGGCAAGCCGCATTCAGAGGCAACCACCAGCGAGTTGGAGGAGGCGATAGAGCAGGTTTTGGAAGGAAAAGAGGTTTCCATCCCTTCTCTCCCTTCCTGCGGCTGCAGCATTAAATGGAAAACTTCCTAACTAAAAGCTCAATGCTAAAAACTCACTTGCTAAACCCCTTCTCGCCCAAAAGAGGGACAAAAAGCACCGGGATACTCCTTCTGAACTCATCGCTTTTTTTATCATAAACCACAATATACTGCAAGTATTTATCTCCCACAGGCGCCACCAACCGCCCCCCTTCTTTTAATTGCTTTATTAAAGGGTGCTCTTTGGAAAGCGAGGGCATGGCTGCGGTTACTATTATTCTATCATAAGGCGCTTCTTTTTCATACCCCTTGCTCCCGTCTCCTGCAATTATTTTAACATTCTTCATCCCCAGCGCTTTTATCTTCACTTCTGCCTTTTTTGCCAACTCTTCAAAATACTCTATGCTTATCACTTTGCCCCTTTCGCCTACCAGCACCCCTAACAGCGCTGCGTTGTAGCCAGACCCTGTTCCTATTTCCAGCACTTTCATTCCTTTCTTTACCTCTAAAAGTTCTAACATGAGCGCAACCACGCTGGGCGCAGAGATGGTTTGGCCGCACCCGATGGGTTGGGGAGCGTCATCAAAAGGCCTGTCTGTAAAAAGCGCTCTATTTATAGTAAGCATCGCTTCTTCCACTTCTTTGCTTTTTATAAACCCCCAATTTTTGAGCGCTCGCACCATTGCGCTGTTTGACATACTTTTTAAAATAGAGAAAGCGAAATATTAATATATGCAGCAAAAAGGAGGACCTAAATTGGCAATGGGGGGAGATGATGATGTGGAGGTAGTGGATGAGGGCAAACCTTCTAAACCTAATTTAGAAAAATACTCTCTCTCCCCTGATGCTAATATTCGCGATGTGTTTTGGAAACTGCTCTTAGGATGTGCGGAAGAGCGGAAGGAAGAGGTAAAGCATTTTGCCAATCACAGACATTCTTTAATAAAAATCCTCCTTTCTGTTATAAGTTCTAAAGAAAAACCTCCCTTCCCTATCTCTAAGAAAAAAATGATTCTATGCTTTTTAAACCTTTTTCAACAGGAGGGGTGGGAGGATGCGCTTAAAGAATTGCTGGTTTTAGGCGGGGAGCGCGCCTCTTCTGCTAAAATCATCGCATCTGCCGTTATAGAATGGAACAACCCTTATCTTATAAAAAAATTGTTAAGAGACCGCCTTGCCTCTTCTTCCCTTCTTACCATCCTCTCCTATATTAAAAACGCATCCTTTATCAAGCACTTTAAAATGGAACTCATTATTTTTGCGCGCGGTGATGTAGGCAACAATCAATATAATGCCATCCGCATTTTATCACATTTGCGCGATGATTTTGAGGTGGAGGAAACCCTTATTTTCCTCCTTTCCCATTGGGACGAGAGGGCGCGTTTGGAGGCGGCAAAGGCGCTTAAGGGCAAGAAAAGTGAAAAAATAAAAAGCATTGTGGAAATGAGGTTAAATATAGAGGAAAACAAAGAGGTGCGGAAAGCGTTTTTGCAGTTGGTGAAATAAATGGATTGGCCGGGAGAGGTTGTGCGCATTCCTGAAGAGCGTGTTAAAATTCTTAAAAAAAGCAAGGAAGAGTTGGAGAAAAGGGGGCATGTTAAACTTGCTTTAGATGACGGCGAGGTGCATATTTTAGGAGACCCTGCAGATGTGTTTTTTGCGAGGGATGTGGTTATTGCCATAGGCCGCGGCTTTGAGCCAAGAAAGGCGTTTTTGCTGTTTAAAGAAGGTTTTGTGTTGTATGTTATTTCTTTAAGGGACTACTTTAACACGCCCAACGCTATAAGGCGCATGAAGGGGCGGGTGATAGGGGAGAAGGGGAGGATAAAGACGCAGATTGAGGAGGCGACCGATTCCTATCTAAGCGTTTATGGCCATACTGTGGCCATCATCTCCAAAACAGATTCTATAGAATATGCCAAAGAGGCAGTGGAGATGATTTTAAACGGCGCTAAACATTCCACTGTGCTTAATTACCTCTCGCAGGCGCGCCGAAAGATTTTTGAGGAAAGAATAAATTATTGAGTTCGCTTTTCAATAATGAAATCGCTAAATAATTTTTCTTGAATGAGCGCCACTTTCCCCTCTTGGCTTAGGTGGAGAAGGGTAAGCAGTTTTCTTGTTCTCTCCTCTTTTCCCACATCTTTGGTAAGTTCAAAAAAAGTGATTTTAGGCGGCAGCGCTTTAAAGAGCGCTTCCATCTCCTTTTCCACATCCCATTCCTCTATTTCCCAGCGCACCTCCTCCTTTTTCACCACCCTTTTCAATATTTCCTGCCTTTTTTTCTCTATCTTTATAGCTTTTTCCACTTCTTCCATTAACTCTGCAATGGTTATGGGCCTTTTAGGAGGAATTCTATCCGCCACAGTCAATTTAGGAATTTCTATGGGCACAAATTCTCCTTCCTCTTCAGGGAGCACTACCTCTTTTTCCGCTTCATATATGCTTTTTAAATATTCGCTTTTGTGTTTGAGGAGGATGGCCGCCGCTAATATAATATTTGCATGACTGTTTAAGTCCAATTCTTCCAATTCCTTAACCCTTTTCAAAAACTCATCTGCCAGCGCCACAATGTCTATGTCCCAAGGGTCTATCTTTTTACTCTCCACCGCTTGTAATAGTATGCTTTTCCATGTGGGTTTTGCCACCATTTTTTCTAAACGTGCAAGGGAGGAAGCATGCATAAGATTTTATAAACATACTTATTATTTATAGTTGCTTCTAAATGCATGTTTTAGAGGTTGATAAAATGGAGATAAAGAAGGCGGTTGTTTTTGAGGCAGAGGAGCCATTGTCAAAGGCCATTAGCCATTTGCGAAAATCTCCTGCTGTGCTGGTTTCTTATGATGGTGAATATTTTGGGATGATAGACCACCGCAGTTTAACTAATAGGGTGCAGGACCCTTCCAAAACAAAATGCGGCAATTTTGCTATTCGCCCCCCTGTTCTTACTCCTGATTCTTCTTGGAGAGAACGGCTTAACGCTTTTTTAGTGGGTCATTTTAAAGCGTTGCCTGTTGTGGATGGCTCCAATAAGCCGTTGGGCATCACAACGCGTGTGGAGACCCTTAAGGATTTAAAAGAGGCAGGGATGCTCCCTCATTTAAAAGCGTCTGACATTATGAACTCTCCTGTTTATACCATAGAAGAAAACAAAACTATTGCTGACCTTAAAAAGGCGTTTAAGGAAAAAAATGCACACCGCATGCTTATAACAAGCAAGGGAAGGCCTGCAGGCATTGTTTGCACCTATGATATTGGCTTTTGGCTCTTAAAACCTGGCTTTTCAGGGGGCAAAAAGGACTTTTCTTGGGGCTCTAAAATGGATATTGATGACTATCCGCTTAGAGATGTGCTGCGCCCCAACATTGCCTTTATCCATGAAGGCGCGACCCTTGAGGAAGTGGTTGACAGGATGATTGAGGAGGAGCAATCCTTTGTGATTGTGGTTGATAAGGATGAAAACCCTGTGGGTGTAATCTCCGCTTTAGATATTTTCAAAAAAATAAGCGAAAAACTTGCGGAGAAGGTGGAGGTGTTTATTTCTGGTTTAAAGGATGAGAGCGTTTTTGAGTATGACCATATTTTGAGCAAAATAGGGGGTGTTTTGAACAAGTTTAAAAAAGCGTTTGATATCCATTATGCCACCGTCCATGTAAAGCACACCAAGCATGCGTTTGAGGTGAGCGTTCATTTTGATACAAACAAGGGCTTGGTTCATTTAAAAGGAGAGCGCGCAACGCTTAGGGACACTGTTAATGAATTGGCGGAGGAGATTGAAAGGGTGCTGCGAAAGATGAAACGCTAAAGTTCTACTTCAAACGCCCTCTCTTTATCCAATTTTATCTTTCCTTTTCTCGCCTCTTCCAGCAATTTTTGCACCTTTTCGTAATTCTTATATATCTCCTCTGCTATTTTTCTAAATTCTTTCTCCTCTTCTTTAACCTCTTCCAACCGCTTTTTTTGCGCTTCCAGCCGCCTTTTCAACTTCTCCAATTTAGGGTCCTTTTTGCTTTGAAGCGCAAAAAAACGGTCTATACATTCTGAAAAGGCACTGCATTCTTCCGCGCCTTCCTCTTTAAATAAGGAGAAATCCTCTACCGCGTCCCCCCTCTTTATTATATATGGCTTTGCCTCTCTTTCCAATCTTTCCACTGCTTCCTCTATCCTTCTCCTCTCTTCTTCGCTCACCTCTTCCCCCTTCCTGCTTTCCCCCACTCTTGCTTCTTCCAGCACCCTTTTAGCATATTTTTTACCTAATTTATCTATTAGCGGTATTATGACATATTTTCCCTCATAATCTTTTTTAGGCGGCGGCGCATAGCGTTCCCCCCTCTTTATTTTCCTCGTTTTCCATTCTTCTTCTCTCAGCACCCATATTATTGTCCCCTCTTTATCTATGAGAATTATGTTTCCTTTTCCGAACATTTCCATTATAAGCTTTTTATCCCCAAAATCCATCGCAATTATCCTATCCTCGTTTAATTGATAGATGCGTCTCAATATCGCTCCCTTCAGTTCCTTTTCTATCTTTTCACAAAACCCGTCTTTTTCTGCCTCTTCTTTTAGAAGCGTTTCGTGGAAGCGCGCTCCCGGCTCGCATATAATTTCCTTATTCCCTATTTTTATTCTAAAATGGTCCCCTGCCTTTCTTATCCTTTCAAATCTTTTCCCCTCCAGCGCTCCTTTCAGTTCTTTTATGATGTATTTATACTCAAAATTCTCCATTTTGCGCATTTTAACCTCCTTTTATAATGGTGATAATAAAGTAAAGGTAGAATATGAGCAGGAGGTATCCCTCCCATCGCGTTATCTGCTTGTCTTGAGTTATAAAAAAGTAAAGCAGGGTCGCGCCTATCATGAAAGGCAATGCGAAAGAAAGCATGGCGGGCGTTATGGTGAGATTGCCTATAAGCGCAGGCACCCCCACCACTGCAAAGGCGTTAAATATGTTTGAACCTAAAATGTTGCCCACCGCAATTTCCGGCTTATTTTTCCTTGCTGCATCTATGCTCACTATTAATTCTGGAAGAGAGGTGCCTAATGCCACCATTGTGGTTGTTATCACATCTGTACCTACGCCCAACCTTTCTGCCATTTCTATAATGGAATCAACCACATACTCTGCGCTTATGTATATAACCACAGCGCTTATAATAAGCACCGCGCCGTCTTTAAGCGATGTTTTTTGAGGAACCGCTATTCCCTCATGCTCATGCTTTTTTTCGCTGCTCACTGCATAAAAAAGATAGAGCCCCATCCCTATTAATGCCAGCGCGCCCTCTAAGCTGTCCACCACTCCATCCCATGCGATGAAAAGGAGGAAAAATGCAGAGCCCACAAGCAGGGGAAGGTCTACGCGGATAAGTTCATATTTTATGCGAATGTTTTTTGCCACCAATGCCGCAACCCCAATTATGAGAAAGATGTTTGTGATGTTTGAACCTATTACATTGGCAACCACTATTTCGCTACTTCCTTTTATTACTGCTATTACTGAGGAAACTAACTCTGGAAGGGAGGTGCCTAAGGCAACAAGCGTTACTCCTATTATGAATCTGGGAAGGCCCAATGAAACCCCTATTTTTTCTGAAGAAGCGGTAAACAGGTCTGCGCTTTTTAAAAGAAGCGCCAAAGAGATAAGAAAAATAATAAATACTTCCACCTCTTCACCTCTCTTTTATACGCCGCCTTTATTTTAAATTCTTCCACTTAATGTTTATTAATGCGCTTTATTGATTTTGCGCTCAGGTGCGAAGTGGTTAAGCGGTTTGAAAATCCCGTTGTTTTAAAATCGGGGAGAAAAAGCCATTGGTATGTGGATTGGCGCTCTGTTTGCAGCGATGTTTTTCTTGCTGACCGCCTTGCAGATTATGTGGTTGATTTTGCAAATAGGCGCTCATTGGGCGTGGATTCTTTTTATGGTGTTCCTGAAGGCGCTACAAAGCTTGGGTTGTTGGTGCAGTATAAATGGGCTAAAGGGAGGGGCGATTTTGGGGAAGGGCGCTATTCATTTGCGATGGGGAGAGGGAAGCCCAAAGAGCACGGGTTGGAAAAAGACCGCTATTTTATTGGATTTCCGCGCGGCAGGGTGTTTGTTATTGAAGATGTTGTTACTACAGGGGGCTCTTTGATAGATGAGATGGAGAGGTTGGAAAGAGCAGGGGCAGAAGTGGGCGGCGCCATTGTCCTTACAGATAGGAGCGGCGGTTTGGTGCAGGGGAAGATGAAGGAAAGAGGTTGGACCTATTTCCCGTTCTCTTTTTTTGATGAGAGAAGAGGTGAGTTGAGTGCTGGTGATTGCTTGCGATTGTGATAAGGAGCGATTTAAGGAGATTTTGGAGGCAGGGGAATCTTTTGATGAGGTGATTGGCTACAAGTTAGGTTTTTATTTGGGTTTAAGGTACGGTTTGAGCAATGTGGCTAGATGGGCGCGGAAATTTACCGATAAAACGCTTATCTATGATCACCAAAAGGCAGGCACTGATGTTCCTCATACCGCTTCTCACTTTGCACAGGTTTGCGATGATGTTGATAAGGTTATTCTCTTCCCGCTTTCTGGGCCTGCGGTAGAGGAGGAATGGATTAAGCGCTTAAGAGAGCAGGGGTTGGGCGTTATTGTAGGCGGGTTGATGTCTCACCCTAAATTCACTTGTTCTGAAGGTGGTTTTATCGCGGACAGCGCTGTTTTTGAAATCTACAAACGCGCCCTCTCTTTAGGGGTGCGGGAATTTGTGGTTCCTGCAACCAAAGATTGCTCCTCTCTCCTTTCCTTCCTCTCCCCTCACGCCGAGCTTATTTATTCGCCGGGCGTGGGTGCTCAGGGCGGCGCGCCTATTAAAAACCTGTGCGCTATTGTGGGAAGAAGTATTTATGAGAGCGAGGATGTTTTTAAGGCGATTGAGGGGTGGGTAAATAAGCTCTCTAAACGCCGCTTCCATCGCTAATGTTATATTTTTTTCATTTATATATTCCTACATGGCGGAAATTGTGAAAACTGTTTATGAGCACCATCCCTACCCCCCGCGAAAAAAGGAAGATGTTTTTAAACGGGGGTATTTGAGCACCCTTCCTATTATTAACGCCATTTTTTGGGGAGGGAAACGCGATTTGGATAACTGCGTTTTTGTGGATGTGGGCTGTGGAACAGGCGATAATACTATGGATATGGCAGACCATTTACGCGAAACCTCTGCTAAAGTTATAGGTTTAGATATTTCCAAAAGCGCTTTAGATATTGCAAAGGAGCGCGCAAAGCGCGTTGGCCTTGAAAACATTGAATGGATTGAAGGATCGCTTTTAAATATAGAAGAATATGGTATAAGCGCAGATTACCTTATTTGCTGCTCTGTGCTCCCTCATTTGGACAATCCTGACGAGGGATTTGCAGTTTTATCTAAAGCGATTAAAAAAGACGGGGGCGCTGGATTTAAAATTTATGGGAAATATGGGCGGTGGCCCGTTCATTTAATGCAAAAGGTATGGGGGGTTATAAACAGGAATGTTAAGGACGAGGAAGAGCGGTTTAGAAACGCTGCTCAAATTGTCTCTCTCCTCCCTTCCTTCCACCCTTATAAGCGCATTCCTGTCAAATACACCATTGATTTAAGATATGATGCGCTTCTGCTAAACCACACAAAACCTTATTCTGTGCTGGATATTTATGAAACGCTAGATAAGGCGGGCTTAAAGTTGGTGCGGTTTAGAGAGATGGCGCGCTACAGACCTGAAACCTACTTGGGCAATCGTTTTGAAAAACAAATCTCCTCTTTAGATGAAAAGGAGTACTACCATTTGGGCGAAATGCTTAACGGCACCATCCCTCACCACACCTTTTTTGCCTGCCCCCGTGATTTTACGCCTTTTGAACAAAACCCTGAAAATGAAGAGGCAGTTCCCTTCTTCCCTAGGTCTCCTGCCAGCAATTTTGAAGCGGTTCCTCCTGACAAAAGCATTGTTATTGATTTGAAGCGCGGAAGGATGAATTACCGCATTATTGTTCCTCCTCAATTTAGAGAGGTCTTTTCTTTAATTAACGGGGAGAATAAGGTTAAGGATGTTTTAGAGGAGTTGAGAGCAAAGGATGAGGAAAAGGCGGAGAGGTTTTGGAAAACCTTCTCCCGCGCTTTGGTGGATTTAGATTTGCTGTTTTTAAAGAGGCCTTAACCTCACTTTTCCCTCTACATTCTCCACAACCACCCTCCCGCTCACCTTTCCCCCTTCAATTTCGCAATATACCTTTAATTTATATTCATACTCTCCCCCCTTCACCTTTCCTTCCCCCACTTCCACTTCCTTTTCTATCCTTACCTCTCTCTTGTTCCCATTTCCCAGCAAACACACCTCATTGATTGCATGTTCCAACTTTCTTGCTTCTACTTCATAATACTTCTGCGCCATCAGTTTTTCGCTTTTTTCCCTTATGTCTAAAAGCACTGTTAAACTTATGGAAAGCAGCAGGAGGAAGAGCACAAATAAAAGAAGGTATTCTATGGATATTTGCCCTTTAGCGGATGTAGGATATATCAGGAGGTAGTCCATGCTCCACGGCCCGCTTCATCTCTTCCTGAAGCATTTTTATCATTTTTTCGCTTTCTTTTGCCATTGCCTCTATTTTTGTAAAATCTACTTTAATTCCTAAATATTTACATACAATCTCTAACACTCTGTTTGCTGCTGCGCTGTCTGCATAGCTTCCGTGCGTCTCACCCATTAAGCATGTCCCTTCTATCCCTTTCATTTTTGCAAGCGCGGGCAGAAGGCCTGCAGCGCCTACTATGGAGCCGCGCGCCTCTCCAAACACCACTCCTAATTTTGCGAATGTTTTCTTTATCTTTTCTGAGGTGCTGACACCATGCACTCTCCTTTCCTGCGTTATTTTGCCTGTGCTGTAGCCCCCTACTGTTATAACCTCATTAACCCCGTTTTTTATGGCGTATTCAAGCACCTTTCCTGCCACTTCATACTGCCCCACAGAGCTGATTGCCTGCACATCTCCCAACAAAAACAGCACATCTCTCCCCTTTCCTTTATATGCGTAAAAGCGGTTTTTTACAAGGCGCGGCTTCCCGCTTTTTGTCATTATCACCTGGTGGGGGAAATGGGGGGAGAGGAGAAGCGCCACCTTTTCTGCACGAAGTTCATTCACCAAATATTTTCCTACTATCTGCCCTATAAGCCCTATGCCCGGGAGCCCGGTTATCAGTACCCCGTTTTTAAGTTTTCTCTTCTTCCTCTCCAAAATTATGGTTTCTTTCATTTGAAACACCCTTTATATGCGCATATTTTGGCGGGTGCGCGCTTTTTGTTTCTTTACCGCAATGAATTTTTTTTAATGTATATGCTCCGCACACCCTACATCTCATCATTTTTTTCATTGCTTATCATAAGAAAAATCACATTTATATTTTTGCGCTGCCTTTTCAATCTGCTGCATTATTTTCGCAATCTTCTTTTCCGCGCTTTTATAATCTTCATCCACCACAGTTATGCGATAATGGGGAGCGCCTAAATAAAGCACCTCTGCCTTTGTTTTGAGCACTTTCTTTAATGTCTCCACCCCCTTCCCGCCATAGCATATTAAAGAGAAGGTGCGCGAAACTTTCACAGTCGGTTTTTTAATACTTTTTTGCGCTATCTCCACAATTTTTGTTTTAAGCGTTTTTGGAAGTTTAACCTTTTCAAGCGCTTTCGCCCCCTCATAAGAAGCAGCCCTAAATGCGCTAAACAAATCCTCATACTGCTTCTCCAACTCCTCTCTTATTTTTTCCGCGCTTATTTTGGTTTTGGTGGATTTCACAACAAATTCCAAAAGCTTTTCTGCCCTTCTCTCATTCTGCACCGCTTCCAACTTCCTCCTTTTCTCCTCTTCACTCACTCTCTTAAGCGAAACATCTACCTGCTGCTTTTTCGGGTCTACATGATAAACCTTTACCACACAGCGTTGGCCTTCTGAAAGAAATTCGTGGATGTTCTTTATCCAGCGAGGCGCCACCTCTGAAATATGCATAAAGGCCTCTAAATTATCATATTCAGGCAGAACACAAAATGCACCATAAGGCATAATCGTCTTAATGATGGCTATTACCAATTCATCTCTTTCAGGCAGTTCTATTTCATCACCCTAATTCCTCAATTATCTCGCCATCTATTACTGCTTTTCCTCCTGTTGGGTGGGAGAGTATTTTTTGGCATTTTGCGCACTTAACCTCTCTACTTGCATGGCTGAAAAGTACCTGCTCATTCCCACATTTACATTTAACTCTATAAAATAGTCCGTTCATACTATCACTTCGCCTTTACATCTAATTTTTTAGTGGTTCTTGTCCCTATCACTCTTTCCTGCTTTTTGTTGCACTCTTTACATGTTAATATCACTTTTTGCCTTTTCCCCTGCTTTTTCACCGCCTTTTTCCCCGCTCTTTTACTTCCATGACCATAGAGCGAGCGTTCGTGAGACCTATTTCCTTTTGCCATGCTCCTGCTTTTCCCTTTACTGTACAACTTTACTTTATGCATTCTGTGCCCGTTGCATTTGGGGCAAAATGTGTTTATCTCTTTGGGAAACTTCATTTTATCAACTCCGCCAAACCTGCCTCTAAAAGCAATTTTGCCTCCTGTGAAGGCAAAACTTTTTCTTCACCCACATTAAATGGGCCGTAAAGCTTATTATCCATTCCTTTATATTGTGCCACAGGTTTTATTATTTTTACTCTCACCTCACTTTCTAAAAACCTTTCTACTTTTTCCCTCATTTTTCCCACTGCTTCTTGCACCTTCTCCCACAACTCTCTCTCCTCTCTTGTTAAACCTTCCGCTTCCTGCCCTCTCAAAGCAAGCAATATTATTTTTTCCTCTCTTTTCTGGGAAATTATTTTTACGGTCTTCTTTATGTTTTCATACTCTTTTACTGCATCTATGGAGCAGGTTACCACTGCCTCTTTTCTTTTCTCTTCTAAAAGTTCTTTCACAATATCATAAAAATTTTCTGGTAGTTGGGTGGGCAGAGAGGTTGAAAGCTCCTTTTTCTCTATCTCCCTTAACTCTCCAAAATCCATACTATTTTTTACTCTTTTTATGTTTTTTAGGTTTTCGGATTATTCCCTCTGTTTTCACCCCATACTCCTTTTTCCTTATCCCTTCTGTTTTGGGCTTTGCTTTTATCCTCTTTTTTGGTTTTACCACTATTATTTCTTCTTCCTTTCTTATCCCTAACAAGGAAAGGATAAATGCAATAAACTTCTCCAACAGCGATTCTTCCTTTTTCACTTTTATTATTCTGCTAAACCTTACTCCGCTTCCTGCCGGCCCTCCACCTACCGTTCCCCATTTTGATTGCTCTTCTTCTAAACAACTTCTACAAAGCTTTTTTCCTTCATATATGTATAATATGCTGGCAGTTCTCCCGCACCTGCTGCACCTCTTCCTCACCCTCACCGCCTTTGCGTCTGTTTCTTCTCTCAAATCGTTGTAGCAATTGGGGCAAACCCATTGCCCTTTATAGAGTTTCATCTCGTTATAAGGCAGGTAAAGGCGGCACACACTGCACTGCTTGTTTAGACCGTAAAACTTACATTCTTCGCAATAGGGCAGCCCATCTGCGCCATATTCTACATGCGATGTCTTTTTCCCGCATCTGACGCAGGTGGGCATTTTATCTTTCTATTAATATTTTGATGGTAACTCATCTAGCAGGGGGGCTACTATGCCATCTACTACTTCTCGGTCTGTAAGTTCTCTCCCTATCTTTTGTTGTATTAACTCCTTCAACCGCTCAAAGTATCTCACACCTTCCCTTATTCTCTCCCGCTCGATATTTTCTACTCTTACTATAATATTTTCCCTCTCTGGTCTATTTTCCCTATCTCTTTGGTTGTTTAGCACTGTTCTTACTGCACCTACCACTACTACTAGCCAATCTCTATACCATGCTGCTATAATCTTCCCGTCATACTGGGTTTGTCGTTGTGGATCTATTCTTATACCTTCTTCTAAGCGCCTTAACTCCTCTTCTGTTAAAGTTATCTCTCTTCCTTCGTAATTTATTCTTATTCTTTCTAAAGGTTCTCTCATCCTTTTCTTTCCCCACTCTACCGCTTCTACTTGCTCACCCAAATCTACTTCTATTTTTGCTGTTTCTACCTCTCTTGCCCTTCTCCTTAACCTCACTTGTGTCACTTCCACCACTTCAAATTCCTCTCCCACTGCTCCATAAAACCTCTTCCATCTCTCTAACATCTCTTTTATTCTTGCCGCCCTCTGCGCTCTCCCAACACCTTCCAAAAGTTGGGGCTCCACAATCACTCTTGCCCTCCTTGTCTGACCTCCTACACGCAGCGTTGCATAAGCTTCTATATATCTTTCAAGCGGCTCTGTTCCCCCTCTCCTTAAAATAATTCTCCCTCTCTCTAACTCGCTATTAAACCTCTCCACCACCTGGCGCGCCCTTCTTATGGCTCCTGCTATTGCCCTTCTTGCCGTTTCTCCCTCCGCTACTTCTCTACGCGCTCGCTCCTCTTCTTCCCTCACCGTTCTTTCCCTCGCCCTTCTCCTAGGCCTCTCCTCTTCCCTCACCTCTCTCCTTCTCACTGCCGCTGCCCTCTCTTCTCTCGTTTGCACTGCTCTTCTTTCTTCTCTTCTTCCTTCTCTTGTGGTTTGTTGGTCTGTTCTCCTCAGAGGCGGAGTTTCCCATGGATTTAAAATAAGTTCTTCCCCTATAGTTCTTTCAACTACTCCTGGATGTCCTAATCTTACTATTTGATACCCTTTTTCTTCTAACATCCTTTTTATTCTTTCTTGCCATCTTTCTTGATCCACTCCTTCTAAAAGAGAAGGATCAACACGCACCACTCTTTCTTCTCGTTGTCCTTCCCTCTCAATCGTTGCGCTAACTTCTATAAATTTTTCATTGTTTATTTCTCCCAATCTTATTATTCTTCCCTCTCCCTCTCCTTGTTCTTCCTCAGTCCTCTCTTCTCTTTCTCTCAACCTCATTATAAGCACATCATTTAAAACCCCCAACACCCTGCCGCTGCGTTGCTCTTCTGGTGTTAGCCACACCCATTTTTCAAATATCTCTTCAAAAGAAGGCAGTTGGCTAAAGTGTTTTCTCAACGCTTCCCACCGCTCTCTAAGCCTTTTTAACTCTTGATTGGTAATCTTTTTCCCATCTTCCACCTTTTTTAGTAAGGTGTTGTATGTTTCTGCAAATCTTTCGTAAGCGGTAACCGCCGCCGCGCTCGCTTCTAAATTTGGAAACCTCTCCCTAAAACTTCCCAATCTTGCGTATTCTATAGGAATTATGAACTCTTCATCTAATCCTCTAATCCATCTAACACCTCTTTCTGCCTGCCTTCTTTGCCCGCGTGCCGCTCTCTCCACTTCCTCCAAACTAAAGCGCATCTCCCACCCTGCCAATGAACGGAACTGGCCAAAACGCCCCTCATCTAGCATTTCCACTTTTCCATCTGTTTTTGTGCGCAGAAACCTTCTTTTTATTTCAACCCCCATCGCCATTCTCCTTGCCCAATACATAAGGCCGGTGGCAAACCTTGTAGGAAGGTAAATGCTGTTCCCTACTCTTCTGAAGTTTTGAGCAGCCGCAAAAAGCACTGCTGCCAGAAAGCGGTTTTTCTCCTCTGCTATTCTTTCAAACCATTTGTAGTTCTCCCTTTGCCTATATGCCTCTATTAAAAGCGCTCCCCACTCCTCTCTACTCACTCCTAATTTTTCCCCAAATTTTTCATAAAAAGACGGCAGTCCTGCCCTTTGTCTTGGCCCTAAAAAAAACCGCTCACTCATACTGCTTAACTGCAGTTCCTCTCTTCTTTCTCTCCTTCCTTCTTCCGACCCTCTTACTTGTCTTGCAGGCATGCTTTTATTTATTCTTTATTCTTTATATCTTTATCTTATTCTCCCTCTCGCCTAATCGTTATCTTTTAAAATTAAACCTTGCACTTTTTTATTTATGCGTGTTAAAAAAAGGTTGAAAAAGTTTAAACGCGCTGCCTCTATTGCGCTCGCTTTGTTAAGCTCCTGCACCCTTCGTTTAGAAGGTATTCCTTTATCCCTCCCTGACGGTGGGTTGAAGGATAGGCAAGTGCTTTTGGATGCTCCTTTGGAAGACGGAGGACGGGATGCAAAAAGCGATGCTGCGAGGGATTCCTCTTTAGATGGGCGAAGGCAAGATGCAGCGGTTGATCGGGCTTTAGATGTGATGGATGCCAGCGTGGATAGCGGTATGGAAGGCGGTGAAGATGGGCGCATGGAAGGAGGGAGAGATGTTTCTTCTGATGCGGTTGCAGACACTTTAATGGATTCTTCTGATGCTGAGATGGAAGCAGACGCTCCTTCAGATGCTTCTTCTGAAGAGAGCGGCACACTGTTAGAGGACAGAGGCACCACAGTGGGGTGGTGCAATGCTGATTACCCTGACCGCGTACTTTACCGCCGCTTATATAACCATATGCCTTATGAAGATGAGGGAGTTCTTTCTTGCGATAGTGAATATGCCACTGGAGATGGCTTTATGTATATTGCTGACTCTTATGGCGTGTGCCTTCCCCTCACAGGCAACTTTATCCTCTCTCAACATGCCATCACCCTTAAAGTAACCTCTGTTGAAGAACTTCCTTCAGGAGGGTATGCCATTCATTTCCGTGCTTATTGCTATGATGAGGTGTATATCAGCACTCCTGATTACAGGCGCTTGATGGTTGATGATGGTGTGTGTATTTGGAAAGGCACTTCTTCTCCTTCTGATTGCTTTTTTGCTGACGGTTTTCCAGACCTTTCTAAATTTTGCAGAATAGAGGCAGGCGAGCATTCCCGCAGCCGCGCTGGCCGTTCTATTGATGGAAGATATGTCTTCTATTTATGCCCTTCTAATATATGGATCTCCCCGATGGACTCCTCAATTTTTGATATAGTGCTGTTCGCTTTCCACGAAGTCCGCCCCTACTAGTTCTTCAACTTCCCCCTTTACTTATAAAGTATAGCGAGGTATACGCCGCCAGCGTAAGCACAACCGCTATTCCCCATCTTACTTCTTCGCTTACGGTGGGAAGGAGGTTGGGGGAGAGGTAAAGGGCAAATCCAAAACCTATAAAAGCGGCAATAATAAGCAGACCAATATTTTTAAGCGCTTCTGCCACCTTTTATCCCCTTACTTAGAAGATTGTGAAACCACAATCACATCTTCTATGGATTTAACATTTTTGTACATTATGCTTTTCTCTCTCAACACCTGCCTTGCCTCTTCGCTGGAAGATGGAAGGCGCTCTGTGAGGATGCGGGAAACCTCTCCTGCTTCCAAATCTAAAATAAAATCTTGCGCATTTCCCAAGAATTTTCCTCTATCGGTAAATATGTCCATACCGTAAAGTTTGGATAGCCTGGTTCCCATTTTTTCACCTTTCTTAAATTCTCTCCTAATAATTTAAAAGATTATTCTTTTCCCCGAATTCAAAATCTCCAAACACCCCATCATACCCTGCCTTCCAAACCACCTGCTCTCTTTTAACCTTTATTATCGCCTCTGCTATCTTTCCCCCTATTTTTTTCCTTATCTCTTCCTCGCTGCTTTCAAACACCTTTAATTCATTCCCCATTGCTTCCACAATCCTCATATACTCCCGCATCACCGTAAGCGTATTTTCCCCTTTTTTTAACATCTTGCTTATAATGGTGGGTAAAGGTATTATATGTTGAAAAGGCACCTTTCCCTCTGCCTTTGGCTTTTTCCTATCTGCCAATTCTATAACCCGGTGCAACACCCCCAATGTAAGCGGTTTTTTGCAAACCGGGCATCTATTGCCCATCTCTTCTGCCTTTGCCGGCTCCATGCTTATTCCGCATCTCCTGTGCCCATCGTAATGATACTTCCCCTCTTCGGGATAAAACTCATAAGTTTTAACAAATCCTTTTCGCGTTTTTATTGCTTTAAATAGCGCATCATAACTCAGCGCCTTTAAATCAAAAACATTTGCCTCGCGCGCTATTTTTGAAGGGCTGTGTGCATCTGAATTAGATACCAGCGAAATGCGGTCCAGAGCGCTTATAAGCCAATTCATGGCCGGGTCGCTGGATAGCCCTGTTTCTATTGCAAATATTCTCTCTGCATACTCCTCAAACGCCTCTTTAATGCTATCTACCCCTGAGCGCGACCCGAATATAGAGAACCAAGGCGTCCATGCGTGCGCAGGTATGATGACGCACCTTTCTGAGATGTTGAATATCTCTTCTGCCAATTGGGCGCTGGACATTTTAAGCACAGGTCTTCCATCGCTCTTCAAATCTCCATAGCGCGCCAGCGCATCGCATATTTGCTCCACGCATTCTAAAGAAGGCGCAAAGAGCAGATGGTGCATTTTATGCTTTTCATCAATAACGCTCACCTCTGTACCTAAAATAAAATAAGTACCGTTGCATTCATACACCCCCTCTCCTTTTTCTTTTAGCATTTCCTTTATCTCTCTCAAATAGAGCGGATGGGTGAAATCGCCTGTGGCAAGCACATCCACCCCTTTTATCTTTGCGTACTCTGCCAATGTTTTTATTGAAGAGTTGGGGCTGGTTGCCCTCGCGTACCTGCTATGTATATGCAAATCTGCAACTATTCGCATACCCTCACCTTCGCGGCCCTAAAGAAAGCGTCACCCTTTTTACCTCTCCCCCTTCAAATATTAACCTTTCCGTGGAAATGGTTGTGTAATAACTTTCCCCTCTGCAGTTGCTTTTCCTTATACCGCTTATATAAATACAGAGCGCTGTTTTCTCTCCTATCTCTTCCACCGCTTCCACTCCTTTTAGCTCAATAATCCTCCACACATCGCCCGCCAACTGCTCTTTATAGAGCGAATAATCTGCTTCCACCGTTTCTGGCGGTATAGCCGCCACCATCATCATCACAACCATGAGCGAAAAAAGCGCCTCTATGCTTTGCATCTCACTCACACACAAACAACTGCTTTATCTCTTTCTCCTCTCCCACTGCTACCAACCTATAGATGCACAATGTCCCTTGCGGCCTGTACGCTATTTTTACTTCTGGATATTTTGCGCCTATCTCTTCCTTTACTTTCTCCAACTTTGCCTCCTCTATCCAATTGCTCTGCCTCACCCCTTCCCTCTCCACCACCGCCCCGCTTTTTACTATATAATTAGCCACCATCACCAATTTATCCACCTCGCTTTGATAGCTTTCCTTTGCATAGTTATAAAGAGCGAATATTTGGAAAGCGATGTTGAGAAGGAGCGCGATTGCAGCCCAGCTCACCAGCGCGTCCAATGCTATAAACCCTTTATTCCATCTCCCTTCCATCATATTTATACACCCCTTCTTTCTCCAGCACCTTTTCCCCAAATTTAATGCTCGCTTTCCATGCGCTTACCTTCACTTCCCCTCTGCTCTCTCCCCCTTCAAAACCGCCATAAACATTCCACAGATGCCTAAAAAGCGCCTCCTCTCTCAATGCTTCTTCCCCTCTTTTCACCTCTCTTATCTCTTCGCTTTTTAGCGCGGTTTCTTTTATGGTTGTGAAAACGCTGCTTATTATTAGGAGGAGCAGCAAAAAGCTAAGGAGCGCTTCCATTGATAGCAAGATAAACTCCCTCCATAACCGCCTTTTTACCTATATTTACTTTTTTAGAATTTATTATTATCTCTGCGCGCTTTATTACAACACCCTCAAGTGCGTACCCTTCTCTATTTTCCGCCTCCCTAACCACTCCCTCAACCTCTCCCTCCACCTTCACTTCAAAATCTGCAAACCCCACTTCCACTTCTTCCACCTTTTCTTCAGCCCCTTTTTTAACAGCGTTTAGCGCTTCGCTTAATCTAAAGCACCTATCGCATAAGAGCTTGTTGCAGGTAGCGCTTGGTATGCATTGGGGCGCACAAAAAGCGCAAAACTCTTTCGCATGCTCCCTTGCATACCTCTCCCACCCTTCTTTCCCTCCTTCCAACGCCGCCTTTTTTACCACGCTTTTAACATTTACCATTTTATTCATTACCTGTTCTGCAACAAGCGCCTTTTCGCTTTTATACACTTGAATATAGTAGGTGGAAAGAAGGAGAAGTATTGCAAACGCTAATAAAAAGGTCACAAACCCCTTCATCTACTTATCGCATAATAGGTGCCTGGAACCTTTATGTTTATGATTTTTGCTATCTCTGATTTCTCAGGGTCAAGCACTGCTATAAAGATGGCGTATTTTTTGCTAAGGGTGGTGTATTTTTTTGCATACTCTTCTGCGCTCATAACCTCAAAACTCATTTTTTACCCTCCACCCATTCTAGCTTTCCCAGCCCTTCTGGCCTCATGGTAAGCCCTATTTTTGTTTCGCTGCTGGTTGATTTAAGGCTTACAGTGGATACTTTTACTAAAAGAGTGTCCCCTTTTTTAATAGATTTTTTGAGCGCTTTAGAGGTTAGCGCTTTTGATTTTTTATCATAATAGAACTTGTCTTTTGCGATTTGGGAGACATGCAAAAGTCCTTGGAACGGGCCTATAGATGCAAAAGCCCCAAACTCCACAATCTCCTTCACCTCGCTTATATGCACATCATTCACTTGAGGTATAAATGTTAGCGCCTTAAACTTCACTTTATAATAGGCGCCGCCATCTCCAGGTATCACCATGCCTTCTGAAAGCAGTTTAACATCATCTATGGAAAGCACCACTCCCAACTCCTTATATATCCTCCCTTCGTATTTTTCCCTTAAAATCATTTTAGCCGCTTTTTCCATTTTGCTCCCAAACATTGCGGGAGGAACCCTTATTTTATCCTCTATATCCATTAAATAGTACATAATAAGCCCCAATGCTATTATAATACGCGGGTTTTTAAAACATTTTTGTGTTTTTTTGCCTTTAATCCCTTTAATTTCTCCAATTTAATTCATTTAATCCCTTTAATTTCTCTCGCTACACCTCTTTAAGCAATCTCCCCAACCTTGTCATTCTCACCTCCCCTTCCTCCAACCCTTCTATAAACCCTCTTCTTTCTAATTCCTCTAAATAATGGTATATTGCATTAGGGGTGGTTTTTAGTTTTTTGGCGATCCTTTTAACCGCTTTGCTCCTCTCCTCCTCTCTCACCCATGAAAACACCTTCCACACCCTCCCTCTCACTCCTTTCTTTATCACTTTTAGATATTTATTTATAACCGCCTTTACCTCCCCCTCTTCTATTTTCTCCTTATTTCTTGCCAAAAAGCCCGCTTCTTTTAACAGCCCTAATGCCTTTCTCGGGTTTCCATCTGCGAAAAGTATTATGAGTTTTAGCGCTTGGGAGGATACTTTGGATAGCGGAAACCTTCTCCCTATTATCTCTTCTATCTCCCCATCGCTAAATTTTCTCAGAGTGAGTATGTAGGAAAACACATTTTCCAAATTATGGGTTGCCTTCACAAGCATTTTCCCCTTTAGAAAATCCTCTTCAAATTCAAAAGGAAGCGCTACCACTAATGTGGTGTTGTTCTCCTTAAATGCAGTTTTAATAGCATCCAAAACGCGCAATATCTCCTCTTTCCTCTCCTTATCAATCTCATCTAATATTATAACAACCCCTCTTTTCCCCAACCCGTCCATTATTTCTTTGAATTTTTTTATAAACCTCTTAACATGCTTTTCTTTTTTTGTGGTTATTGAGTAGGAGATGAAGTGAGAAAAGCCCACCGTGGTTTCTACTTCTCTCATTTCTTCTAAGAACTCTATTGCCCTTTCCTTCTCCTTCCATCCCCTCTTTTCTGCCACCTCGTAAACCGCCAACATTATATCTGTCAGTATCCCTAACAAACTCTCTCTGCTCACCACATTTACTATTATCTTCTCTTTTCCCCTAATCTGGAGGAAATTAAAAAATGTGGTTTTTCCTATCCCCCGCTCCCCCACCACTCCCAAGATTTGGCCTTCGTAATAATCTGCTAAATGTGCGAATGTATATAACTCCTCCTCTCTATTTACAAACAACTCTCTTTCGCCCTCCTGCAGCGGTTTCTCTT
>JALWZW010000046.1 GCA_026992595.1 Microcaldota archaeon
CTGTAAAATTCTGTAAATGTGCGCTCTGAAACTTCCACTTTTTTAACCCATAAATTAATAGAGAAGAGAATATAGCCCAAAATGAGGAGAATGGTAACGGTAAAGAGAAAACCTTTCAAACCGCTCTGCTCTTTTTTGCGCGCCTTCATATAAACACCGTTAACCTCACCACTTTTATTTCAGATTCAGGTAAGGGAAGAACATCGCTTAAATCCTCTGGAGGGACATTTAAAGCAGGGATGCGCTCCCCGCCCTCGCCAGCAACGCTCACGCAGGTGATAAGCAAGCCGCTTCCGCCCCTTACAGCAGAAACACCGCCGGAAGCGCCGGGGCAGGAAAGGTATTGGTAGGGAGAATAAACTTCAGGAGGCACTTCTGAAACAAAAGCGATATAAAGCATTTCAGTGCTTACTGAGAGGCGCTTTTTAGAGCGGCTATGGAGCGTGGAAGGGTCATCTTCTGTGCTATAAACCCTCTCCCACTCCCCGCCTAAATCCTTTACCTCAAAAGTGTAGCCAAATTGGGGAGGAATCACTTCATCCAATGCGCTTTTAACAATGGTGTCGCGCTCCCCTTCAGAGCGAATAACCGCCTCTAAAAGCGTTTGATTCCCTCTGCACACAAAGCTGTTAACTTCACACTGCGCGTTGGAAAACACCAACAAACCATCCATGGAAAGGAAATGCGCTTGAGTAAGGAGAAAGTAGTAAGCAGAGGGAACAGAAGAGAAAAAGATAAGGGAATAGATAGCCATAAGCGCTATGGTGAACGCAATAAAGGCGTCTAATGAGAACACAAACGCACGCATTAAAAAAATAATTAGAAAGAAAAGGATTAAAAAATGAGGGTTAGGATGGAGGAGTTTATAGGTATAGTGGGGATGTTGCTTATTTTAGCAGGGTGGGTACCTCAAACATGGGCATCGATAAAAAGAGGGAAAGGAGTAGATGTAAGGTTTGCGGTGTTGTATGCCTTAGGCTCCCTCTTCCTCTCCTACCACGCGCTTATCATAGGGGACAGCGTCTTTTTAATACTTAACAGCACAGCATTTATAATCGCTATCATAAATATTTATCTCGCGCATAAAAGGGGTTGAGATGGACGAAGTAGAATTTCATAAAAAATTAAAGGGCAAAATAAAAATCACTTCAAAGGCAGACCTTTATTCCTCATACCCTATAGTTTATACGCCGGGCGTTGCAAAAGTGAGTGAATATGTGGCACAAGGGGGAAGCGCTGAAGAGGTGAGCATAAAAGGGAATAGCGTGGCCATTGTGAGCAACGGAACGCGCGTGTTGGGGTTAGGGAATGTGGGGCCAGAGGCAGCGCTACCTGTTATGGAAGGAAAAGCGATGCTTTTAAATGTGTTGGCAGGAATAGACGCATTCCCTCTTTGCATTAAGGCGCGTAGTAAAGAAGAGATTGTAAAAGTGGTGGAAGCGCTGGAGCCGACCTTTGGAGGGATTATATTAGAAGATATAGAGACGCCGCTGGTGTTTGAAGTGGAAAAAGCGCTTAATTTAAACATTCCTGTTTTTCATGATGACCAGCATGGCACCGCCATTGTCACATTGGCCGCGCTAATAAACGCGCTTAAAAAAGTGGAAGTAAAGGAAGGGCGCATTGCAGTGGTGGGCGCGGGAAGCGCGGGCTACGGCATAGCAAAACTGCTAAACACCTATAACAAAAACTTTAGCATAGTTGTTTTTGATTCAAAAGGCGCGTTAAGCAAGGAGAGAGAAGCATTGCCGCCCTATAAAGAAGAATTGGCAGAGTTAAATGAAGAGAACTATAAAGGCCCTATAAAAGGATTTGATATAATAATATCTGCTTCCAGACCTGGCGCGTTAAGTAAAGAGAACATTAAAGGCGCAAAGGTGCTGTTTGCCCTTTCCAACCCTGTTCCTGAAATAAGCAGAGAGGAAGCGGAGGAAGCGGGCGTGGTGGTGTATGGGAATGGAAAGGCAGGCAAAAATCAAATAAACAATGCGCTCTGCTTCCCTGGCTTCATGCGTGCCATGTTAGATTTGAGAATAAAGAAACCGCTCCCTCAGCACATGATAGCAGCAGCAGAGGCAATAGCGCATTGCGCAGAGGACCTGATGCCCCCTATAGAAGATAGAAGAGTGGTAGGGGAGATAGTTAGGAGAGTAAGGGAGAAAGCTTAAAACCATTAACTTCCACTATTCTTTTATGGCAGGGAGGATGGTCACTTCAGAGGAGAGGAGAAGAGAAAGAAGGTGGAAAAGAATAAGAGAAGGAGTTGGTAGATTTTTTAGGAGAGTTGCGATGGGGGCGGCGCTTGCGGTTGCAGGCCCCATGGCTTCTTATACTCAACCCCCTCGTTCTGCCCAACCTTCCCAGCATGCTGTTCAAACCCAAGAGAGCAGAGGGCAAAACAGAAGCGGGCAAGGGGCAGATGGAGAGTACAGCGTAAGGATTTACACTCCAGAGGAGAATGTAAGGCGGTTAATGGAGAGAGGGCTTATAAGAGAGGCAAGACAGGATAGAGTGCTGTTTGCCAGGTTGTATGGGATAGGCGGGGAGGAGTTAGTAAGGCAGTTAAGCAGAGACATGTTTCTAAGAGGGGTGGCTGCTTACGGGAGGTTTAGAGGACCTGTCGTTATGGGAGAGGAGGATTTGAAAGCAATGTTGAAGAGGGCAGTTTATGCTATCTGGTGGAGGGCAGTTCCGCTATCTGCCTCTCAACGCAGAGGAACTATTCAAGAGGCCCCCTTTTACACAGACTCAAGAATTATCCATCTTGCTAGAGCCAGTTGTGGGAACACGCTAATAGTTAATTGCATTCACGCCACAAACCATTATCCTTACTTTGAAGAAGTGTTAAACTATCAAAATGCATGCTTAACATCCCTCATACCCCCTTTTCAGTGTAATGAGGCCACCCTAACTTTAGAATTTTGGGAAAAAAGAGATACATCCACTATATTCGCATGGCGAGAAGATAAAAAGGAGGAAAATGCGCAAATAATTGCCAAGTGGCTCAAAAAAGAATTGGTGGAAAAGATTGCAGAAGGCAGATTAGAAGAGAGTAGAGTAGATATAAGAGGATTAATTACAGATATAGAAAATAATGATATAATATGGGGTGGAAATTGGACATATTATCCTAATAAAAAAACATTTCTGCCTCATTTAGAAGTTAGGATTGGAAGAAGAAAGGAAGGAGTATTTATTGAAAGAAGAGTGTGGAAAGAAGGGATGATATTAGCAAACGCTAGAAATAGATACTATTTTACAGGGCTAGAGTTAACAAGTAGAGGGGTTGTTTTAAGGGCTTATGTAGGAAGGTACGCGCCCCAACAAGAAGTAGAAGAGGAAACAAGGCGCAACTATAATTTTAATATGATTAGAGAGGTGATATTGAGCAACGAGTTCTCAATGGGTCTTTTCTCACGAATGAGTCCATCACTAATAAGACTACCTTCTCATCAGCAAATTATATTTACCCAGACCGATTTTTCAGAGATTTTAAGGGAAAATCCTTTGGGATTGCTTGGAGAAGCCAATGAAAGTTTAGGAGATTTGTTGAAAAGATTAGTAGAAAGCGGCAAAATAAATATAATAGAAAGAGAGGGGAGGAGGATAAGACTGTATGAGCAATCGACCGAAGAACATTATAGTAGAATAAGACAAATGATAAGAATAAATGAAGATCAAGGAAGAACAGGAAGAGAGATATTGGAAAATTTATTAGATTACGGAAACTACAACATAATAAGAATAGGAAAATGGAGAGGAAATGAATTTATAGTGTATGCACGACCCCGCCAAATAAATGGCTTGTTCCCCACATACGACCTAGTACCAGAGTTCCACAGAGTAGAAGTTAGGACAGGGCCGTTGAGAAGAAAAAGTAGAAGATTAATAGAGAAAAGAGAGATAGGAAATGTTGTGTTTATTGATAGGATGTTTAGCCCCCCTGAAATTGCTAATAAAATGCCGCGCCCGAGCCGTTTCATGTCAGAGGCCGGAGAGGTTTACATCGCGTTTGATGGAGGGGGTTGCTGGAGTAGAGGAGAAACAGGGATAAATCTTTTGGAAATCCCTCGCATATCTCTTGTCGGCGTCAGCCGCCGTTTTGTTGGAGAAAGAATAAGACGAAACAGAATGAGGATAGTACAAGTAACCTACACTATAAAGATCCTAAGAAGGTATAGCGACGAAAATATATTTTACCGAGATAATCCTATAAGAAGAATAATCATAAACGGCCAACCTCTATCAAAAAAAGAAAGATACGATGGAGGCCTCGCAGCAGTGACTATTTATCAAAACCAATTTATGACTATAAATGGAGCATGGTTTCATCAAATAGAGGAAGAAAGCGTTAAGGAAGCGATAGAATTTGCAAGAAGGAGATATGGGGAGTTAGATTGGAATAGGGCTGAAGTCATTGGTTGGACTCCGAGAGTCATCACATTTGAAGAAGCCCCATTGGGAATAGTAAATGTTAGTAATAAAGCACTGGTGTTTGTACTACTTCCTAAAAAGAACGGTCAGCTAGTGAGAGAGAGATTTGAAGACGGAGAAAGAGTGTTTGGGATAATGATAGAAGTTCCTCTGCGCGTCTACATAGGAGGTAGGTGGTATATATGGAGGAGAACCATAAGAGCAAGACCTGCCTATGTAAAAATAGATGGTGAGGTAGATTTCCGCACATTAACTTCCCAATGTTTTGATTTTGGAAGGGGAATAACTAGTGAATACAATATTCATGTAAGAAATAATCAAATTGAAAGAATAATGCAGTTAAGAAGACAAATGATGGACCAACTTAGACAAAGAAGATTAGCAAGAAGATAAGAAAGAATTAGAGATGTTGCCTATACCATTCAGAAAGGGAGAACTGTCTTCCTATCTTGATAGGTGGAGACTCTTCGCGTGGAGAGCCGTCATTACCACTTAAAGATGCAACAGGGTTGGACCAGAAATCAAGAGAGTAAGGAGAACCTTGAGTAAGAACAGTGAAAGAATGAGAAGTAGAAGAGGCAAGAGCAGATTGTCTTTCTAAAAGAGATAAACGATTGACTCTATTTAGCACCTCTAAACTGGCCTTTTCTAAATCTCTTGCAACCTCCCGATCAAGCACAGCCGCACCTCTCT
>JALWZW010000047.1 GCA_026992595.1 Microcaldota archaeon
TTGTGTGCGCAAGCACGCGAGGGTTCAAATCCCTCCCTCAGCGCTCACCTATTTAAACCCCTTTTTATACTATTTTTATGTGGATGGAAAAAAACTTATTTTGGAGAGATATTCTTCCCTTACTCCTATTCAGCAACTTACCTTTGAGCCCATAAGGAGCGGCAAAAATGTTCTTATTTGCGCTCCCACCGGTTCAGGCAAAACAGAAGCAGCGCTTCTGCCTGCTATGGAAAAGGCGGTGGGCGGTGAGCCCATCTCCATTCTCTATATCACCCCTTTAAGAGCGCTCTCTCGCGATATTACAGAGCGCATCGCTTGGTGGTGCGAGAGGGCCGGCTTGACCTATGGATTGCGGACTGGCGACACTTCCTCTCACGAACGCTCAAAACACCGCAAAAAGCCCCCTTATGTACTGCTCACCACTGTGGAATCTTTGCAAGCGCTTTTAATGGGAAGGGTGATGCGCAAACATCTTTCTAATGTTAAGTTTGTTATAGTGGATGAAGTGCATGATATTTTAGATAATAAGCGCGGCGCTCAATTGTCTTTAGCTTTAGAACGCCTTGCAGAAATTGCTGATTTTAGGCGTATTGCTTTGAGCGCTACCCTTGCTGATAAAGGAGAGGCGGCAAAACTGATTTTTGGGGAGAGGGATTTTGTGCTTTGCGAACCTTCTATAGAGCGTAAGTTTGATTTTTCTGTGGAACCTAAAAATATAGAGCGCATAGCAGAATTGTGCAGAAGGGAGCGCACCCTCCTTTTTGTGAACACCCGCAGTACTGCTGAAGAGTTGGCAGCCACTTTGATTGAGATGGAAGTACCTATTGCGGTCCATCACGGCTCGCTCTCCAAAAACATTCGCATTGCCACAGAGAAGGATTTTAAGGAGGGCAGGTTAAACAGCGTTTTATGCACCTCTTCTTTAGAGTTGGGTATAGATGTGGGTGATGCTAATTTGGTTATTCAATATGGCTCCCCTCACCAAGTTTTCCGCTTAATTCAACGGGTGGGGCGTGCCGGCCACTCTCTTTCTAAGGTGCCAAAGGGCGTTTTATTTTATTCTGATGAGGACGACCGTTTAGAATGCGAAGTTATAAAGGATTTTGCGCTGAGCGGGAAATTAGAAGAAAAGCGTGTTGAGAAGGGAGCGTTGGATGTTATTGCTCACCAAGTGGTGGGTATGCTCTTGGAGAACGGAAGAATGGACCTTTGGCACATCCATTCCATCCTTTCCCGCTCCTATGCTTATGGGATCTCCTTTGAGAAACTTAAAAAAATAGCCCTTCAACTCCTTTCAGAGAGATTGGTTTTTTATGACGAGGAAGGCGGCCGCATATCCTTAAGGGCTACCAGAAGGGCGCGCCATTATTATTACACATTTTTAAGCACCATTCCGAAGGAAAAAAAATTTGCGCTCATTGACATGTCCTCACGCAAGCCCATTGCTTCTTTAGATGAGGAGTTTGTGGTTAATTTGGAGGTAGGCGATTGTTTTTTGGCTCAGGGAAAACCTTGGAGGGTGGTTGATATTGGGCAGGAAGAGGTGGTGGCTGAGCGTTGGGTGGAGCAGGAGGTCATGATACCTTCTTGGACAGGCGAGGACATCCCTGTTTCTTATGAAGTGGCTCAAGAGGTGGGGCGGAGGAGGAAAGGGGAAGAACCGCTCCCTAACCATCGCCGTATTATTATTGAAAAGGTTGATGAAATTGTGGTGTTGCATGCATGCTTTGGGCACAGAGTAAATGAGGTGTTAGGCCGCATTATCGCGCATAAACTCTCCTCTATGATGGGCGAACATGTTTTTGCGGTCATTGACCCCTACCGCATCATGATAAAATTGCCTTTTTTAATGGATGCGGAATATATTAAGAAAGCGCTACTTAGCATAGAGGATGTGGAACGCTCGCTAAGGGAGGCCCTCGCAGATTCTTCGCTGCTAAGGTTTAAATTCCAGCATGTCGCCCGCCTTTTTGGTTTGCTCTCTCCTGAAGGTCATGCCTCTATGCGCTACATTTCTGCTTTAAAGAACAGTGTGGTTTATGAAGAGACCCTGCGCTCCATATTTTTCAGATATTTTGATGTGGAACGCGCTTCTGAGGTTTTGGAGCGGTTGAGGAGCGGGGATATTGAATTGGTGGTGGATGAGCGGAAGGAGTTAAGTTTTTATGCTAAATTAGGGTTGGAGCGTGCTAGCGGAGGGGAAAGTGTGGGGGTATTCAGTCCTAAAACCGCCATTATAAGCGCTTTTATGGAAAACTTCAATTCAAAGTTGGTGGAACTTCTATGCCTTTCTTGCCATGCTTCTCGCCTTTATTTGTTCTCTTCCTCTGAGGACCCTCTTTGCCATCTATGCGGTTCCTCTTATGTAGCACCAAAGGACTGTAAGGATCAGGAGAGCGCCGCCGCCTTAATTCATGCGCATGGAAAGAGGGCGTTGCTGGCTCTTTCCACTTACGGAATAGGCCCTAAAGCGGCAAGGCGCTTGTTGAAAAAATTGCACCGCACAGAGGAGGAGTTTATTTTAGATTTAATCAACGAACAGCGCAATTTTGTAAAAAATAAAAAATTTTGGAAGCGCTGAGGGGCGGGGTTTTAAATGTTGTTATATAAATTAAATTATGGCATCGCGCAAAAAGGTTATTGTGGGAGGAAATATAACTGCTGCTCTCACCAACAATGCCCCTCGCTCTCCGCGCAAAAGGAGCCGCGCCTTCCAGGATAAATATGCGCAGGTGGATCTAAGATTTACTTATATAAATGAGCGAGAGTTGGATAAAAATTTCGCGAGTTTAAAAGAGGAGTTGAAAGAAAGGTATGGGGTTTTTGTGGATAAGGTGCAGGGCGCCCATGGATTTTATTTAAAGGTGCGCGGCCTGTTTCCCACGAGGGATAAGGAGTTAGATGAGCATTATGCTAATGAGGCAGATTCTTTAGGGTTTAAACTTTATTATGTGCGAAGCGGGGCCGGAAGTTTTTACAGAATAGAGGAGAAGGACCAGTCGCTTTCGCCTATTTCTGCCCCCCTTCACTTAGAAAAGTTGCGGCTGTTGATAGAAGATTTAAAGAACAACGGCAAAATTATTATTAATGAAACAGGTCATAGTGGTGAGAGAAGATTTGAAGATGGGAAAGGGGAAGATAGCGGCACAGGCAGCGCATGCCTCTCTCAGGGCGTTTCTGGAGACAGAGCAGAGGGCGAGGGAGAAGGTAGAAAGGTGGCTTAGAGAGGGAGAAAAGAAGGTTGTGCTAAAGGTTGCAGGCGAGAGAGAGCTTTTTGACCTTTATAATAGGGCAAAAATTAGCGGCTTACCTGTGGTGCTTATAAGAGATGCGGGCCTTACTCAATTGCTTCCAGGCACCCCTACTGCGTTGGCTGCAGGCCCTTGGGATGAGGATGCTTTAGATAGGGTTTTTGGGCATTTAAAACTGCTTTAAAGAGGGGGTGTGGGAGAGGAGGAGTGCCGCAGGCCTGATTTGAACAGGCAACCCCTCGGTCTTCAGCCGAGTGCTCTCCCAGTTGAGCTACTGCGGCGCCTTTGCACGCGTAGCGTATTTATTCTCTATATTTATAAGAGAGGTGAATTTTAAAATACTTGCGCGCCTTCCTTTATCTCCCAAACCTTCTTTTTCTTTTAGAATACTCTTCCAATGCCTCTTTCAAATCCTCATAAGAAAAATCTGGCCAAAGTTTTTTACAAAAGTAGAATTCGCTGTAGGTGGTTTGCCAAGGCAACAGGCCTGAGAGCCGCTGTTCTCCTGAAGTTCTTATTACAAGGTCTGGGTCTGGGATGCCTGCGGTGTAGAGGTAGTTGGAAAAGGTTTTCTCATCCACTTCTTTTAACCCGCTTTTCAATATCTTATTGACCGCATCCACTATCTCCTCCCGCCCTCCGTAAGCCAACAAAAGGTTTAATTGATAGGGTCCGTTATCCTTTGTTTTCTCTTCAATTTGCCTCATCAACTCCTGCATATCCTTAGGCAAAAGGTGCAACCTTCCTAAAAACCTCACCTTTACTGATTTTTTATCCTTCTCATCCACTTCGCGCTCCTTTTTTAACCCTTCAAGCAGATGCTCTCTAAAAAGTTCAAAAAGCGCCTCTATTTCTTCTCTATCTCTTTTAAAATTATCTGTGCTAAATCCCCACATCGTCACCATTTTTATACCCAACTCTTTACACCATTTGAGGACATTGCCGATATGCCTTATCCCTATCAAGTAGCCCTCTTTTTTGCTTATTCCTTTAAGTTTGCTCCAGCGCCTGTTTCCGTCTGGAATTATTGCGATGTGGTTTGGCTTCATTTTTCTACCTCGTTTCTCCTTTTCTCTCTATAAACTCCCTCATTTCCTTTATATTAACGCACAAACCTTTTATTATTTCTTTCCTTCTTTCTTTTATGCGTGCGGTTATTTTAGCGGCAGGTAATGGCGAGCGATTGTGGCCTCTCACTGAAAAAAAATCAAAACCTATGCTTGAGATATGCGGCAAGCCGCTTATAGGCCATGTTTTGGATAATGCGAAAGAGGCGGGCATAAGCGAAGTGGTTGTGGTCGCGCGTAAGGAGGATAAGCGATTGATTGATTATTGCAACGCTTCTCCCTTAGTTTCTCATGTGGTTTTTCAAGATGAAAAGAGGGGGACTGGTGCTGCTCTCTTGAGCGCGCGGCCTTTTGTGAAAGGAGATTTTGCGGTTTTGGCAGGAGATATTATTTTTGATGTTGGTATTTTGAAGAGGGTGATGGGCGAGCATGAAGGGGATATAACGCTTGCAGTTAAAAAGGTGGAAGACCCTAGCCGCTACGGCGTGGTGGAATTGGCTGGCAACAGGGTAAGCGTTTTTGAGGAGAAGCCCCAGCACCCTAAAAGCGATTTGGCAAATCTTTCTATCTATTGCATGAACGAGCGCGTTTTTGATGAATTGGAAAAGATAAGGGTTTCTGAGAGAGGCGAGTATGAAGTCGTAGACATACTTATAGGCGCTAAGGCGGTGGT
>JALWZW010000048.1 GCA_026992595.1 Microcaldota archaeon
TAGTGGAGGTGGGGGAAAATTCGCCTATTTTAGACCTTCTCCCTTTCATCTCCTCGTTGGCACTTATTTTGCTTCTTTTTGATGGTAGTATGGAATTTGATATTTTCTCCTTTGCAAAAACCATCCCTAAAAGCACCTTATTTACGCTGTTGGTTTTTATCCTTACCATTTTAGGTGTGGCTTCTCTCGCCTCCGCTTTTTTGGGCTGGAGTTTTTTAGACGGCCTCTTGTTGGGCGCAGTGGTGGGCGGTTCTAGCGGCGCTGTGGTTATCTCTTTGGTGGAAGGCGCTAAAATAAAAAAGGAAACAAAAAATTTGCTAACTGTTGAATCCACCATTACAGACGCGCTTGTTATTTTAACCGCAGTTATTTTAATTCAGTTAATAAGCGCTCAATTCGCTCCAGAAGCAGGCAAGGTAGCAGGGCTTTTCCTCTCCTCTTTCACCATTGCTATCGCGTTGGGCTTAGCAGCCGCCTTTTTATGGATCTTCTTATTAAATCGCGGAGAGGTGGAAAATTATAGCTATATGCTCATGCTTGCTCTCCTTTTTGTGCTCTATTCAATAACCGAAGCGACAGGAGGGAATGGCGGTATCGCGGTCTTCACTTTTGGCCTTACTCTGGGCAACGCACGCAAAATAGGCAAGTTGGTTAAGGCAGATTGGACAAACCCTCTTAAGCGCTCCACACGAATTTTTCATGATGAAGTTTCTTTCTTCGTAAGAACTTTCTTCTTTGTCTATGTGGGGATGCTTTTCTCTGCTCGCTATTTTAGTTTGGAAATTATTGGCGTGGCTTTGGGCATCCTTTTAATAGTTCTTATTTGCCGCTTTTTGGTGCAGCGCCTCATGCTAAAGGAACTTCCCCCTCCAGATAAAAATATGGTTATAACCATGATGCCGCGAGGGCTTGCAGCCGCCGTAGTCGCTTCTCTCCCTGCCACTTCCGGCCTTATCCTCCCTCTTTTTAAGGAGTATGTATTTATGGTAATATTGCTTACAAACATTGCTGCTACTTTGGGCGTGTTCCTTTTCCATTCTGAGGAAGTTAAGAAGGAGGATAAAGTAGAGGAAGAAAAGGTGAGCCTTTAATGGGTGTGCGGATTGCTGTGCTGGACCGCTCGGTATGCATAGAAAAAAAATGCGGTTATGTGTGCATGAAAGTTTGCCCTCCTAACAGAATGGGCGAAGAGTGTATTTATATTGAGGAAGGCGGTGTTTTTCCTGTTATCTCTGAAGAACTTTGTATTGGCTGCGGCCTGTGCGTTAAAAAATGCCCCGTATCTTGCATAGAGATTATTAATTTGGCGCACGAGTTGGAAGACCCTATTTTTCAATACGGTATCAACACTTTTCGCCTTTATCGTTTGCCTCTTCCCCGCGAAGGAAGCGCGGTTGCTTTGGTAGGAAAGAATGGTATAGGAAAAAGCACCGCTCTTAAACTTTTGGCAGGCCAACTATCGCCCAATTTTGCGATATTTGATAGGAAAATTAGCGAGGAAGATTTTGAAAAAAAACTAAGGCCTGAGTGGAGGCGCTTTTTGGGGCAAAAGAGGAAGGTGAGCATAAAGCCCCAAAATATAGAGCGCATTCGCTCCTTTAAAGGCACGGTGCGCCAACTGCTCTCTCAAACCGGTGTTTCAGAAGAAGCCATTGCTCTATTCTCTTTAAACCCAATTTTGGAAAGAGAGGTTAGCGCTTTATCTGGAGGTGAATTGCAGAGGGTGGCGCTTGCTGTTTGCTATGGCCGAGATGCGGACATATACTACATAGACGAACCAACCAATTATTTGGATATAGGCGAACGCCTTAGAACCGCTATCATCATGAAATCGCTAACCGAAAAAGGCGATGTGCTTTTTGTGGAACATGATTTAACAGTGCTGGATTATGTTAGCGATTATGTTTATGTTTTTTACGGCGAGGAAAATACTTATGGTGTGGTTTCCGGGATTAAAAACACGCGCAACGGCATCAACGAGTATTTGGCAGGTTATTTGAAAGATGAAAATGTGCGCTTTAGAGACCATGACCTTAAATTTTCTTCTTTCAGCGAAGTGGAGCGCACCTCTAAGATTCTTTATTCTTACCCTGCTCTTGAGAAAACGCTTTCTTCCTTTGCTTTTAAAAGCGAGGAAGGGGAGATAAGAGAGGGCGAGGTGGTGGGGATAGTGGGCAAAAATGCGCTTGGAAAGACGCTTTTCCTCAACGAACTTAAAAGCATTTTCAACGCTTCTGTTTCTCACAAGCCCCAATATCTTTCACCTAAAGAGGTTTTGGTGAAGGAGTATTTAGAAGGGGGGCGTGCAGGTGTGGTGGAGGAATGCAAGCGCGCCTTTAGGTTGCAGCCCATTATGGAAAAGAGGATGGATGAGCTTTCAGGCGGCCAATTGCAAAGAGTGGAAATCACCAAAGCGTTGAGCAGAGAGGCAGATATTTATTTATTAGATGAGCCCAGCGCCTTTTTAGATATTGAACAGCGCTTTGAATTGGCGCGCCTGCTCAAGAAGGCGATAGGGGAGAAATGCGCTTTTGTGGTAGACCATGATATTGTGCTTATAGACAACATCTCCAGCCGCCTTATTGTGTTTACTGGTGAGAGTTCTGTGCAAGGGAGGGCAAGCGCACCTATGGATAAGAGAGAAGGGATGAGCGCATTTTTAAAGAGTGTTGATATCACTATGAGGCGCGATAAGGAGAGCAGGAGGCCCAGAATAAACAAGCCAGGGAGCAGGTTGGACAGGGAGCAAAGAGAGAGCGGAGATTATTATGCGTTCTGAATTACGAATATGGCGCAGGGGGCGTTTTATAAATTTTTCTCCCATAAACTTTTATTTGTGGGTGTTATTATATGTCAGCATCTGTAACCTCCCAAAAACCTAGAGAGGTAGTGAGAGCTAGACCCCCTTTTTCTAAGTATAAGGAACTTGTTACTACTATTGGCAGATTGGTTTTAGGGAACATTCAACATAAAAATTTAGTGAATAGAAAGGAGGCAGAGGCAAGACGGAATAAAATAGCAAGAGGAGAGGCAGACGCGGTAGTTATTGCATGCTCTGATGCGCGCCTTCCTGTTTTGGACAGCGATAAAACAGCGGTGTTTGTGCGTGTTGCTGGGAATGTGGTTTCATATAAAGCGGTGGAAAAAGCGCTTTCTATGCTTAAGAAAGATGGGTTGGTTGTGGTTTTAGGTCATTGTGCTTGCGGAGCGGTTAAGGAGCACAACAGTTGGGTTGCAAAGGGCAAAGGAAGCACCGGTGTGGCCTGCATGGATAAGCTTTTAAACGCTGTAAAAGGCGCTTCGCCTGAAGAAAATGTTAAGGAACAGGTGGCGCTCTTGAAGGAAAAACACCCCTCTTTGGCAGTGGTGGGCGCGGTTTATGATTGGAATAGCGGAAAAATAAAAGAGGTGGCAGGAACCCCCTCTGCTTTATGGGAGGATTTGAAGGCAGCATGGGTGCGCTACCACCTCACCCATACCAATCCTGAAGAATTAAAGAGCCAAACCCCTCATTCCATAGCCATAGTCCCTCTTGACCTTCCTTTCTCCCCTCATAGGATTTTTTCCGCTGGCCAAAACCAGATCTTTACTGTGAGTTGTGAGGGCAAGATAGGGGATTGCGCGATGGCTTCTATTCTTTATGCAGTAGAACATCTTAACACCAAACACATCATACTTCTTGCCGGCGAGAGCGCTCTTCTTGACCAGTGGGAGGAACAGTTGCGAGGTTTAGAAGTGGTTATCACCAAAGCGCTTTATAAAGAGGATGGGGGCGTGGAGTTAATTAGATGTGTGGAATAGTCGGTTATTTAGGTGAAGAAGCAGGAAAAAATGCGCTTAAGGCCCTTCGCTGCTTAGATTATAGAGGGTATGACTCTGCAGGCATTGCTATTATTAAGCAAGGCGCTTTAAAGGTTTTTAAGACTTTAGGCGAAGTTTCGCTGTTGAAAGCAGAGGAGGGCGGAAGCTTAGCAATAGCGCACACAAGATGGGCAACTCACGGCGCGGTTTCTTTGGCCAACACCCATCCTCATGTTGATTGCAAAGAGAAAGTGGCTATAGTGCATAACGGCATTATTGAAAATTGGGATGTTTTGAAGGCTCAGTTGAAAGGGCATCATTTTGTCTCCCAAACAGATTCTGAAGTTATCGCCCACCTCATAGAAGAATTTTTGCTAAAAGGCGCTAACCCTTATGAAGCGTTTAAGAAGGCGGTGGCGCTCTTAAAGGGCTCTTACGCAATTCTCTGCATTATAGAGGGATTTAAAGGCATCTTTTTTGCAAAAAATAAAACCCCTCTCATTCTCGCTTCCTCGCCGCACGCCTACGCTCTCTCTTCTGATTGCGCCTCTTTAGGCGGCATGTCTGTTTTTCCGCTGGAGGACGGGATGTGGGGCTGGGTTGATAAACGCTTTAATGTTTTTGCGGGCGACAAAGAGATTAAACCTCAGTTTAAAGAATTGAACGGCGAGAATAGAGAGGAGGGGTTGGGAAGTTGGCCTCATTACATGCTGAAGGAGATTGAAGAGCAAAAGCACATTTGCTCTCAACTCCCTGAAGCAAAACTCCCTAATTTCAAAAGTTTTAAAGTGGTGGGGGCGGGCAGCTCCTACCATGCTTCGCTCTATTTATCCTCGCTTTTAAATTTGAACGGCATCCTTGCTTTTCCCTCCTTGGCAAGCGAATATGCGCTTTCTCCCCCTGCCGAGTGCGTTATTGCTTTCAGTCAAAGCGGGGAAACTGCAGATATTTTAGAGGCGCTATCTCGTGAAAAGGCGCATAAAATAGGCATAACCAATGCTCTCTACTCCTCTTTAACGCGGATGTGTGATGAAGTTATTTTTATGAATGCGGGGTGGGAGCGCGCGGTTGCTGCCACAAAAACCTTTTTAGCGCAACTTATTCTTTCTTCAAAACTAGCAGGTGTTTATGAGGAATCACTTCAGGAGCAAATCTCGCGCGCGCTTAAGGTTGATGTTTCTAAAGCGACCGACTTAATAAAGGATAAAAGCCATGTTTTTTATATAGGGCGCGGCTTGTGTTATCCCATTGCATTAGAGGGCGCTTTAAAGCTTAAGGAGATTGCTTATATAGCTGCAGAGGGTTATGCTGGCGGGGAATTGAAGCATGGACCGTTGAGTTTGGTGGAAGAGGGCAAGGTGGTTGTGGCAATTCTTTCTTCTCAAAGCCCTTATTATGCAAAGATGGTCTCTAACATTAAAGAAGCGGTTGCAAGAGGTGGAGAGGTGGTGGCTGTATCTGATGCTCCTCTTCCCTTTGCCTCCATTAACCTCACCCTTCCAAAAACGCGATGGGAACTTTTTCCTATTTTAGCAACCATCCCTCTCCAAAGATTGGCTTATGAAGTGGCGGTTAAGCGAGGTCTCAATCCTGATAAACCGCGCAATCTTGCTAAATCGGTCACCGTAGAATAAGCTTTAGTTTTTTTAACCTTTATTTCCTTTTATTAACCTTCCTCAACAGCTCTTCTGCTCTTTTTCTGGCTCCAGGTGTTCTTGCCTGCCGAGCCAAAATCTCCAAAATCGCTCTTCCTACCGCTTTTCCCCCATCTATTACTTCCACCTTCCCGCTTTTTTGGGCAGGTTGGAGGAGCGAATGGTTTGCTTTTATGGGCTGGGTTAAATCCACTCCGCTCAAAAGGAGCGCCTCGCCCACAAGCGCACCCTCTCTTAAAGATACCTTTCTTTCTTCCACCTTTTCCCCTCTTTTTATTACTACTTTATATGAGAAGTTGTGGGATATGGGTTTTCTTCTTTTTCCTGCCCTTCTTGCCAGCACATCGTGGTAATGCTCTGCTACCTGTCTTGATATTCCTGAGTTCCCTCCTTTGTAGAGGTGGTGGGCTGCCCCTCCTCTCTCTGCATAATTCTCCATCTGCCTGTTTCTTATTATTATCTCAAAATTACAATAGCGCGGGTCTTTTACTTCTATATCCAAATGTAATGATTGGTAGCCGTTTGGTTTGGGGTTGGAAATCATGTCTTCCCGCTTTATCTTGCATCTTAACCCTCCTTTCACTACTCTTCTCACGATGTTGGCAACCTCATTAAACCAATTCTGCCTATCCTGTGTAACTTCTCGTCTCCCTTTTTTTTCTAAAATGAGGGTGGCGGCAACATGGTCGTGGAGCAATTGAACGGTTTGCTCTACCATAAGCCCTTTTCTCTCATATCTTTCACTTTTTTCCATTATTTTGCCCGGATGTTTTTTTGTTCTCATTTTTATTCTAAATTGGTAGTTGCGCTTTTTCATTTCTTCCTCTATGCTTTTCAACATCGCTTCTACACATCTTGCGGTGCTTTCTATTTTATCTTTCATATAATTTAAAATCTCCATCACTTCCTCGTATCTCTCTCTATCGTTATAGTAATAGTGCACTAAATAAAGGTCTCCTGCCAATCTCCTGTATCCAAATAAATCTGCCAAAGGAGAATATATTGCTTTTGCCCTTCTTCCTATTTTTTCTCCAATTTCTTCTGACATTTTAAAATCTCCCACCGGCCAAAGAGTGGCAAGTTCAAACATCCTTACCAACAGTCCCAACGAGGGGCGGTGGAGCACTTTAAGGTAATCTTCTCTAGAGCCATAGATGTCTATATAACTTAATCTTTCATAGACCTCCAGCCCATCTGTCACTCTTTGCGATGTCATAAGACGCCCTATTTCTTTATTTTTTAGGCGTCTGCATAGTTGATGGGGTGTGCGAGGGGTGGGTTGCGGCAAAAAGCAGAGGAGCGCCAATTTCATGTTTATATCTTCTCTATCTTTTACTTCTCCCTCCACTTTTTCCACTTCCACCACTTGGTTTTCCAACGCTACTTGCAACCTGCTTATTCCTCTGTGTGCTGCCTCAGGTGGCAACAACTCTGCCAATTCTCTTACCGCCCTTCTTAACCTTGGGCTTTTAATTCTTTTTATTCTCCTCTCTATACTTTTTCCTAAACGGCGCTTTTGTGGAGGGAGGGTAGCTTTTTCCATATTTATAATAATGTGTGTTAAAATATAAAAATTTAAGTAAATTTTCCGTTGTTGCTGTGTGGGGTTAAAATGAGAAACTTTTTAATATTTATTTAAGAAACCGCATTATGGCGAAGTTTGAATGGTACTCTGAGTTTGTGGATTTATCTTACACGCCTTCTAAAACAGACCTTGTGGCTTTGTTTTACTTTAAGCCGCGAAAAGGGATGCCTGTGAAGGAAGCGATGGGGCGCATTGCTTCTGAGAGTTCTATAGGAACATGGACCACCTTAGCAAAACTCCCTAAGCGCGCTTATAAACTGAAGGCCTGGGCGTTTTGGTATAAGCGGTTTAGGAGAGGATATTTGGCAAAGGTTGCCTATCCTTTAGAGTTGTGGGAAGAGGGCAGCATTCCTAACCTTTTGAGCGGTGCGGCGGGCAATATTTTTGGGATGAAGGCGGTAGAGCATTTGAGATTGATTGATATCTCCTTTCCCCCTTCTTATTTAAAGCATTTTGAAGGGCCTAATGGCGGGATTAAGGAAATTAGAAAAACCTTTAAGATTAAAAAAAGGCCGCTGTTAGGCGCTGTCCCTAAGCCCAAAACCGGCTATTCTGCAACAGAGCATGCGCAGGTTGGTTATGAAACATGGGTAGGTGGTTTTGATTTTGTGAAAGATGATGAAAACCTTGCCAGCCAGCGGTTTAACCGCTTTGAAAAAAGGGTGGAGGCGCTGGCGCGCATGAGAGAAAAGGCAGAGAGAGAAACAGGAGAATTAAAGGACGCTTTCATAAATGTTACAGCACCTTATAAAGAGATGGAGAGGCGCGTTGAGTTGCTTCATGATTTTGGGTTTAAGTATTTTATGGTAGATGTGGTGGTGTGCGGCTTTTCTGCTGTTCAGGATATTTGCGCAATGGCGCATGATTTAGATATGTATATACATGGTCATCGCGCTATGCATGCCTCCTTTACCCGCAACGAAGAGCATGGTATTGCGATGCCCTTTTTAGCAAAGTTGTGTAGGTTGGCGGGTGTTAATCAGATACACACAGGCACAGTGGTAGGCAAATTGGAAGGTGCCAAAGAAGAAAGCTTAACCTCTGCCCTCCATTTAAGGGAGAAAAACTATGGGGAAGGGATGCCTTGGCATCTTAGCCAAGAATGGGGAAAGATGGCTAACGCCTTCCCTGTTGCTTCTGGAGGGCTTCACCCCGGCTTGGTACCTGATGTTTTAGATATTTACGGAAGCGAATTGGTGCTTTTGGTGAGCGGCGGCATTCATGGCCATCCTAAAGGCACCAGAGCGGGGGCGCGGGCGGTTGTGCAGGCGTTAGAGGCATATTATGAAGGCGTTTCTTTAGAAGATTATGCCAAAAAGCACAAGGAGTTGCGAGAGGCGCTTAAAAAATGGAAAAGGGCGCATCCTGTTTAATCTGCTTTTTTTAACACCTCTTCTAATTTTCCTCTCCTTTCCCATTCTAAAAGGTCGCTATATCCTCCTATATGCGTTTCCCCGATGAATATTTGCGGTACAGTTTTTCTACCACTTCTCTTTATCATCTCTTCTGCTCTTTCTCTGCTCTCCCCTACATCTATTTCTTCATATCTTAGCCCTCTCTCTTCAAAAAACTCTTTTGCTTTTTTACAAAACATGCAAGTTTTTTTCGTATATATTGTTATTTTTTTACCTTCTACCATTTCACCACCTTTATTTACACTTACCTTACCACTCCCTCCTTCACCTTCTCTGTCCTTATTTCTTTTCCGTTTACGGTAAGCGGTTTTCCTTTATAAACCACTTTTCCGCCCTCCACCCTTAAATCAAGTTTTTTAAAGTCCCCTATGGTTACCATTTTTTCCTTTTGCGCGGCTTTTTTGCCCTCTACCGCAACCTTCTCTCCAACTTCGCCTTCTGCAAAAAGCACTTCCACGCCTTCTTTCCCTTCTGCCGCTAAGAGCATCCCTTCGGATATTTCTCCTCTTAGTTTGGCAGGTTTAAGATTTTTTAGGATAAGCACCTTTTTCCACAGCAACTCTGCCGGGGTATATATGCCTACAAGCCCTGAAACAATCTGCCTCACCCCGTCTCCCATCTCCACTTTCTCTATATATAACTTATCTGCGTTAGGATGTTTTTTTACTTCAATTATCTTCCCCACTTCAATATCAAATTTCTCTAACCCCACTTCCTCTTCCCCTTCCCCAAATCTTTTGCGCATTTCTTCTATCTCCTTTTTCTCCAATTTTTTAAATAGCGGTTTTATTTCTCCTAATCTCATTTTAAATTCTCTGCCCATATCTTTCCATGTAGCGCTTCCAACGCCCATCATGCTCAATATTGCTTGCGAGGTGTGCGGAAGGAAGGGGTGGATGAGGATGGCTAAGTCCCTTACCTGAAGGCCCAACTCCTCCATTATCCTTCTCGCCTCCTCCCTATCCTCTTTAACCACTTCCCACACCCTCCTCTCTTGGAAGTATCTATTTGCGTTTTTAGAGAGGTGCATTATTTTATGGAGCGCTTCCTTTAATTTTACCTTTTCCATACACTCTTCTATTTCTTTCGCTATCTCTTCCTGCTCTTTAAGGAAAGGGGTGTTGTGCGCTCTGCACACAAACTCCTCCCCAAAGTTTCTTTTTATGAATGTTAAAACACGGTTAATAAGGTTGGCAAAATTATCTATCAATTCGCTGTTTGTCTTCTCATAAAAATCATCCCATGTAAAGTGCGTGTCTGCCTTTTCTGGCCTGTTTGCAAACAAGTAGTAGCGCCACACATCTGCAGGTATGCCTGATTTCATTGCATCGTCTCCAAACACCCCTACCCCCCGCGATTTGGAGAATTTCCCGCCCTCATAATTTAAGTATTCTGTGGTGTTGATATGATAAACAAGCGTCCACCGCTCGCCAGTGGCCATCAGCATGCCCGGAAAGAGAAGGGTGTGGAATGGAATGTTGTCTTTGCCCATAAATTGGTACAACTTTACCTCCTTTCCTCTCCACCATTTTTCCCAATCTTCTGTCAAGGAAGCGGTTATGGATATGTAGCCGATGGGCGCGTCAAACCACACATAGAATACTTTCCCTTCATACCCCTCCAACGGCACAGGCACCCCCCATTTAAGGTCGCGGGTTATGGCGCGCGGCTTTAGTCCCTCTTTTATCCACCAGAGCGAGACATTACGCGCATTTTCGCTCCAAAAGCCCTCCACGCTTCTTTTTTCAATCCATTCTTTAAGCGCGGACGCTAATTTAGAAAGGTCAAAAAAGAGGTGCTTTGTGGATTTTTTAATAGGCGCAGCGCCGCTCACTTTGCTTTTTGGCTCTATTAACTCTTCTGGATGGAGCATTTTGCCGCATTTTTCGCACTGGTCTCCTCTTGCGCCTTTGTACCCGCAGTAAGGGCAAGTGCCTTCTATGTATCTATCTGCTAAAAACATGTTTGCTTGCGGGTCAAAAAACTGCTCCACTTCTTTTTCAATTATATAGCCGTTTTCATAGATTTTTTTGAAGATGTGTTGCACAATTTCTTTATGATGGCGGTTTGTGGTTCTTCCAAAAATATCAAAACTGATCCCAAACCACTCGTATATTTCCTTATGGATTTTGTGATATCGTTCTGTTATCTCCTGCGGAGTGGTCCCTTCTTCCAGCGCTTTTATCTCTGTCGCTGTTCCGTATTCGTCTGTACCGCATACATAAATGCATTCATATCCTTTTAATCTACAGTAGCGTGCAAAGGCATCTGCAGAAAGAACGCATCCTATAATGTTTCCCAAATGAGGGACATTATTTACATAAGGAAGTGCGGCTGTTATTAAAATCATGAGAATATTTAAAGGTGTAAAGATTTAAAGAAGAATATGGAAAAAGAAGAGCGCTTTTTAAGGTTTCTTAAAAAACATTTTGGCTTTGAGGTGAGCGGCCTTTTTTATCAAAAAGGGGTGCGCATTGCTAATCAAGAAGTTATTTCCTCGCCTATTAGAGGGTGGAAAGGATATGCAGCGTGCGATGGCGGCTTTAACCCTACCAACGCTTTTATTTTCAACTTTGGCCATTTGGCAAAAAGAAATGTGTTGGCGCTTAATGAGGAGGAAGCAAAGCGCTTTGTGGCAGGGGAGGATTTGTTTATAAATTTGGGGAATAAACCCAAACATATAATCCCTACATTTAACGGCTTCCCTTTGGGCGCTGCTTTTTACGATGGAGAGAAGATTGTTAACAAACTTCCTAAAAAAAGAACGCGCCATATAATAAACAAACTTTTAATGAAAAGGTGAAAGTATGGATTTTAAGCTGATGGAGGCGCTATGTTTTGCAGATGGGGTCAGTAGCGACGAGGAAGAGGTTGCGGCTATTTTGGAGAACGCATTTGAATCTAATGGCTTAACAGTGGAGAGGGACCGGTTTGGCAATGTTTTTGGTTATAAGCGGCTGGGGGAGAGGCCGGTGGTGTTGGCCGCACATATGGACGAGATTGGTTTTATGGTTAAGCATGTTGAGAAAAACGGCTTTTTAAGGTTTATTAAAATAGGAGGTATAGATGATCGCCTCTTGCCAGACCAAGTGGTTAGGGTGAAAGGGAGAAGCAAGGTGTGGGGAGTTATAGGGATGAAACCGCCCCATATAACTAAGCAAGAGGAGAGGAAAAGCGTCGTGGAGTGGCGACGCCTTTTTATAGATGTGGGTGCAGAAAGCAGGGAAGAAGTGGAGGAGTTGGGTATTGAGGTGGGGAGCACTGCAACTTTTGCGCCTTTCTTTAGGCGCGCGGGGAAGCACCGCTTTATGGGAAAGGCGCTTGATAATAGGATTGGTTGCTATATTTTAACTCAACTCTCAAAAAATCTTCCAGAGAATGTGGTTTTGATGGGCACCGCTCAAGAGGAGGTTTCCACCTTTGGGAAAGGGGCTACGGTAGCTGCCTACCGCCTTAACCCTTCTGCCTTTATTGCTGTAGATACCACCACTGCAGGCGACCATCCAGAGGTTAGCGAGCATGATGCGCCTATAGCGCTTGCTAAAGGTCCTGCGGTGGTGTTGGCAGAAGCAGGTGGTCGTGGCAATGTGGCTGATAGGAAGCTTTTAAAGCGTTTTGTTGAGGTAGCCAAAGAAGGAAAGATTTCTATTCAGCCCGAGGTTATGGAAGGCGGGGCAACAGATGCCGCTTCTGTCTATAATGTGCGAGAGGGCATTCCTTCCATTAGCATAAGCGTTCCCTGCCGATACATCCATTCACGCGCTGCATTGGCAGATGTGCGGGATGTGGAAAGCACCCTGGAGCTTCTTTCCTCTTTCCTCAAATCATAATTTCCTAAAATCATAACTTGCCAAAAAGACCGGCAGCGTTTCTTTATCTAAAAGGAACGCTTGAATGCCGCGCGGCTTTCTCCATTGCGCAAAGCCCCATTTTGCTTCAAACCCATAAAGTTTGCCTTCCCTCTCCACCACCACATCCACCTCTGTTTTCTTTGAATGGTAGTATATAGATGCGCTTCTTTTTAGGTGTGTCGATAGCGTACTTTCTACGGTGTAAGGGGTGGAAAGCTCTGTTTTTGCATATTTTGCCAGCACCTTTGCGATAAGGGGGTCGCTAATATGAAGTTTTTTGTTTTTTCTGTAATATATTTTTTTATCTAACCCTATATAGTAGAGAATGTTTATTAGATAGGTGTTTTCTAAAAACTCTAAATATGTCTGAACGGTGTGGGGGCTGTTTATGGGTGTGTTTTTTGCAATATTGTTGTAACTTAATGGGATACCCTTGCTCTCTAACACCACTTTTACAATTTCTTTAAATGTTTGTTCGTTTTTTCCATCTTTTTTAAGGTCCCCTTTTATCCAATCTATATATGTTTCGTAAACCCTCTCTTTTTTATTTAGCACATAGAGAAACCCTCCTGTTTGCAGATATTTTTCAAATATTTCTTTTATCCCCTCTTTAAAAGCAAGGTTGGAAAGGTAGAATCTGTCAGGTTGAAACCTCTTTCTTTTAATTTTGAGGAATATCTTCACAAGAGTAGTAGAAAAGAGAGTAGGGGTTTTCTTTTTTAAGCGCTTGGTGGATGAGGATTTTTAATCCAGTGGTCTTCCCCACCTGCCGAGGTCCTGTTAAAAAATATAATCCAAATTTTCCTATCCTAATACTCTCTATCTCTTGAGGGTGGTGCTTGTATTCTGCTTCTTCATATTCCTTATATTGTATGTCTTCTTCTTTGAACCACCACGGATTATATTCTTCCATGTTTTTAATTTGCAAATCCTTTTTAAATAACTTTGCAGTAGCATTGCAAACTTATTTTTAAATAATTTGCATTGGCTCTTCATCTTGCGTTAATTTAAAAAAACATTTATATAGGTTGCTTCCTTCTTTTATTCATGGCGCGGGCAACGGCGAGAAGGGAGAGGGAAGAGGCGCAGTTTTCACGAGGTACTGAAAGATTTTTGACAGAAAAGTTGTTCAGGGATAGCGGCGCTTTTTCAGACGCCCTTTTAATGAGCGGTGTTAGCCAACAACAATTTCTCCAGGATATTCTTTCTCTTACTCGTTCTTATGTGGAGGATAAGTCGCGGTTTGAACAGCATGTTGAAGAGTTGGCAAAGGAGCGGGGCTTTTTGTATGCGTTGGGCTGCTATTTAGTCACTACCAACCTGCTACCTTCCCCCCGCCGCAATGCACTTTATTTATCAAACACTCAGGCCTCTGCTATAAGAACTGTCCTTATGAGGGTGGCTCGGAGAGTGGAAAGCGGAGGCCTCACGCAGGATAATTTGAACAGAATTTTGAGAAGTGTGCGGGCGACGGGGAGGATAACGCTAGGGACTTTTTTTGCAGGGTTGGAGGATGTTGCTACCGATAAACTTTCTTACACTGTTGAGCAGCGAGGGCAGGGAGTGCGAGTGGGCGTGGAGGTTTTTTCAGAAGAAGGGACTGCTCTTAGCTATTTCAACATGACTTTAGACCAATTTAAGCGCGCGGTTTCTTGGAGCCTTCGCTATTTGGCATCTTCTGAGGAGGAGAGAAGAGCGCTTTTGAGAAATGTGCCTTCTGGTTTAGAAAATATTCTTAAGGCCCGCTATCCTGTTTCTTCAGATGTGGGGTTGGCTACTGCAGTTGCTCTTTTTGCTCAGGCAGCCGCCCGCTCTGAAGTGGCTCATTGGGCTTTTGGAAGTAAGGAGTTGAGTGATTTCTCTCGCTATGTTTGGGCCTTTTCTCTCAACCGCTTGGTGTCTCAGCAGCGGGGCCTAAGCTTGCTGGAGAGGATGTGGAGAGCTGCAAAGGTGGGCTCTATTCCTATGCTTTTAGAAGGCGCAGAGGAGAGAAGGGAAGGGGCAGCGGTGGCTGGTGCCGGTGAAGGAGGGCGGTTACGCATGCGTAGAGGCGGAGAGGAGGCGCGGCTGGAGGAATTGACAAGAAGATTAACTACGCTAACTGGTGCGCCTCAAGTGAGGGAGGTGAGGACTGCGCCACCTGAAGAGAGGCGAATAAGGGCGCCGCGCACTGGGTTGGCGGCAGAGATTGCAAGAGGGGCTAGAAGAGGTGAAGAGGCGGTTAGAGGGGTTGGAAGAAGGCGAAGAGGGCAGCCGCGGCCAGAGGATTTGAAACAAGTGCCTGAAGAAGAGTTGAGGGAGCGGTTGCAAGAGGGTCAAAGAAGAGAGCAGCGCACTCCTGCCACAGAAGAGGAACAGAGGCGTTTAGATAGAGTAAGGGAGTTGAGTAGAACTCTAAGAGGGGTGAGGATTGAGACCGAAGAGCGCATTATTAATAGAGGAAGGCCCGTGGAAGCGGTAGTGAGCGGGCGCGGCGTTCGCCAATATGCCTCTGTCCAAATGTTCATTCCGGTAAGGGAAGAGGTTGTGGGGCCTCGGAGAAGAAGAGTGGAGGCAGTGCTCTTCAACCTAACTCTCCCGCGTTCTTTTTATAACGCTGTGATGGAAGGGAGAGCGCGAGGGGGTGATTTGGCAGTGGTGAGAAGGAAAGTGGAAGAGGCGCTGAGGGAGCGAAGGTATTTGCAGGAAGGCCAATCTCTTAGCGCCAATTTGGCAGAGCTTATCAGGAAAGGGAGGCGTTTGGAATAGCTTATTAACGGTTGGGCAACTAGTTTGCGCAGAGGTTATTAATTTTTTGTTGTTATATTTTAATTTATGTGGAAAATAATTAAGGGGGATAAAAAGGAGCGTCAGATAGGGCGGCGCACTTTTTTAAAATCTTCCTTACTGCTTGCGTCCGCGTTCTTCCCTTCTCAAACGCGCGCATTTGATAAAAACCCTCCTTTTGTGAAAAGTGTCTGCTCTGTGGGAGGAAGAAAGCGCGTTTTTATTGCTTCGCGCGTCCATTATTTTTTAAGAACCCGCCTCCCTTTATTTTCAACCCCTTCTCTTACTCCTAATCTTTCGCTTAATGACTGCTCCTCTTTCTCTCTTTCCGAACCTGCCATAGATTGGGCCTTTACTTATTTAAACCAAAAAAACACAAGGTTGCTCTCCACTCTTATTGATGTTAAATGTATAAAAGGGCGGGAGCGCACCCTCACTTTATATGCGCTGGAAGAAAGGGCCTACAACCACTTTTTCTACCGCCCTCTTCGCTTTCACTTTTTTGAGGATTCTGCTTTGCTTTCGGTGGGGTTGGTTAGGAATAACAGATATGTGGTATGGGATTATTCAGAGCGCTTTTTAGAAGTTATTAAATGTTTAAAGCGCATCTCCTTTGCCGGCGGACGCGTCCTCACCTTTCCCTCGCTTTTTCCCTTTTTTGCAAACGGTAATATTTTATTTCTGCTCCAGCGCTCTTACTTCTTAAAACTTTCCACCTACCCCCACGATTTAAAACTCGCTCTTAATGATCATTTCCTCTCTGTTTTCCTCTCTCCTCCCCAGCGCCTCTCTTTAGAGGTGGCGCGCGATGTGCTCTTTTTCTTCCACCCTTCTGTCCATTTCACCGCTCTGCCCATCGTACGAGTCTTTGACGCACTCGCACCCGTCCCTGTGACACATCTACTCCTCCATCAGGTTCTCGTACCTCCCCTTGAGATCGAGGGCCTGCGTTCTAAGGCTGACGTACTCCGGGAGAATCTGGAGGCTCTTGAGGCCGGCCCGAACGAGGGTGTTCTTGAGCTCCTTCCTAACGAGCTCCACATCGACGTGCTCAAGGTCGTGG
>JALWZW010000049.1 GCA_026992595.1 Microcaldota archaeon
ATAATAAACAACACCAAAATATTAATTGCCAAATAACCTGCAAAAGAATCAGGCGAAAGGTTGACCCCTGCGCCCTGCAACCTTTTTTCTAAAGTTTTGATGGTTTTGCGCGAGTAAAAGAGCCGTCCCACACCTTCAAAAAAACTTTTACTCATAACCACCACCTACAACAGATATTTAGGCCTAGAACTCTCTACATAGCCGAGGAAAAGGAACTGGACAAGCGCTATTAAAACCAAGACAACCCAAAGCGCCTCGCTTGGTAAGCCCAATGCACCACCGCTGACCGCTGAAAAAATAATGGTACCTAACACAATACCAAGGGAAGGGACAATGATCCCAAATATCATGTAAAACATCACAACAGGTGTGAGTTTCTGATTGTATTCTTTAAGCGCGATCATCTGCTCTTTCACAATCTGCTCCAAAATCGCCTCTAAAGCATCAGAAACATCAGCACCGCTGGAAAGCGCATTGGTTATCTGCATCATAACGCGCGTAAAGTATTTAGAAGGGTTGTATTGGACCACCTCTCTAATTGCTTGAGTGATAGGGACGCCCACCACCACTTTATCCACTATTTTATTTATCTCCCTGCTCACCTCGCCATATCCTTTGCTAGCGCTCACAAGCGCATCAAAAAGCGGCATCCCTGCCCTCAACGCAATTAAGATATGTCTGCCAGCAAACACTATTTCATAATCCAACTCTCGCCTTCTTTTCATAATAAGCGCATGAGGGTAAAGCATAAAGTAGTTGAAAACAATGATAGGGACTATAAGGATGGGAGGGACAATGAGAAGGAGCGCTTTTAAATAATCGCCCAAAGAAAAGGCAAGGAGCAAATCGTTCAAAAAGAGCAAATAAATAGCCAAAATAACGCCCACACTAACAACCAAACTGCGCTGAATGGTTTTTTCTATAAAGTCCAGCGGTCCTTCAGAGATTTCTGCTAATTTAAGTTGCTTATGAAGTTGAGGGCGCGATTCATACACATATTCGCTTAAAAACCTAAACAGCCCGCCTTTAGCCATCATTCACCCCCAAAATACTTTTTCACATCCTCTGCTCTCAAGCCCATTTCCTCAGCCATCAAGATTTTAGCGCGCTGAAGTGCCTCTGATTTTGAAAGTTGCTTTCTCTCATATTTTCTGTAAAAGTCCAAGTCGCGGTTATGAAGGTAGTATAAAAGCGTTCCTTCATCATAGCCGTTTATTTCCTTTACAATCTTTTCCACCTCTGCCTTCTCAGGCGGCTTCTCCTCTGCTTTCAACTCCCCTTCCATCAATTCCAACAAAGTATCTATCTCTTTGGAAAGAATTTCCTTCACTTTGCCCAACTCCTCTTTATAACGCTCCTCCATTCCCTCCAATTCCTTACGCGCCTTTTGGGAAATGTTCTTATCTTTAGCAGAAAGGAAAGGTTGGAGTTGTTTAGAATGCTTCTCATAGAGAAGCGCCGCCTTCTCATTAAGCGTTTGAGGAACTTCTGCAATCAAGGAGCGAAGGTTAGAAACAAACTGCTCATAAACAGCGCGCTGCGCCTCCCCTTTCTTTTCAGGCAAGGCGGCATAAAAGCTTTGCTTTAGTTCCTCTATTTTCTGCCTGTAAAGGTCCACAACCTCATCCTTTGCTTGAGAGAGTTCAGCGCGCTGGTTGGTAAGCACTGTATCCAGCACAGCCACTTCTGCGCCCTTTTTCCCCTTCCTCTTCTCCTCCAACATATTTTTAAGCGTTCTTATTTGCAGTTTTATTTTAGCGCGCTCATCATAACTTTTAACTTTAAAAAGTTGCTTTGTTAACTCCAGCATCTTCTTCTTCATCTCCCTCTCGCTCATCTTTGCGCCCGCCAACTCCTCCACGCCCTTTTTCACTTCTTCCACAATCTCAGGCGCCTTCTCCACCTCCTCCCTTACCTCTCGTTCTACCGCTCTCGGTTCAGGAGGCCTAAAAACTTCTGCAACCTTTTCCCTCTCCTCCACCGCTTCCTTTCTCACCTCTTCGCCAACCGCCACCTTCCCCGCCTTTTCTTCCTTTTCCACCGCTCGTTCGCCTGCTTCCTCAGGGGGAGGTGGAGCGACTGCAGGAGGTTGTTCCTCTCTTTCAAAAAAGCTTTCTCTTTCAAAAAAGCCCGCGCCTCTTTCCGCTTTCATCCCCTCAGCAACCTCTCCTCCTTTTACCTCCTCTGCGCCCACCACTTTCTCCTCCTTGCCTACCTCTCCCCTGCTTTCCTGCATCTTTGCAACGCTCTCTAATGTCTCAAAAGTAACTTCCTTAATCTTGCTTTCTACCTGTGCGGCCTTCTCCGTGGGCTGAGGAGGAGCGCCAAAAATCTCCATGCCAAGCAACTTCTTTATCTTCTGCGTCCTCCTATATTCATTTAAGAGATAAGCATAATCAAGCACTTCAACATCAGGAATAGATAAAAACACCTGCCTATCCACCTCAATAGGGCCTTTATAAGGGTGGGGCTTTACCGCCTTTTTTTCTAACTTCAACAGTTCTTTAACCACATCGCGGTAATTCATTTCCTAAACCTCCACTCCTTGCCTTCCATCGCTGCAGAGAGAACGCTTTCAGGGTCAGAATAATAGTGCGCCACAATCTCACCCACCTGTTCCACATCCAAATACCCCTTATCCACCATCCAGCGCAAAATAGCAGATTTTTCCTTAATCTCCTGCGCTATCTCCTTTTCGGTCATGCCCGCATAAAGAGAGAGGATTTTGGCAAGGCGCTGCATCTTTGCCACATTCTTTATCTTATCTGTCTTTATATCCCACCTGTGGATAACGCGCGCCTCTCCATCGCTGGTAACTTCTGCAAACTCCAACACCCGCCTAATATTAAATCTTCTATGCCTAAAAGTAACCACAATGCCTGCAAGCGCATCCAGCATCTGCGAAGGGATGTTGATAGGCGGATTGGTAAGGCGCGAGATGGTTTGCTCTGCATTATCTGCGTGAAGGGTAGCGTAAACGCTATGTCCGGTATGCATTGCCTCAAACATCACCTCTGCCTCCCTCTGTCTCCTAATCTCACCCACCACAATACGGTCAGGCCTTTGTCTTAAAGCATTTACCATAAGGTCAAGCATGGTCACCTCGCCTTTTCCTTCAGGGTTCGCCTCTCTCACCGTCATGGGCACCCAATGGAGGAAAGAGGGGAGGGTGAGTTCGCGCGTATCTTCTATGCTTATGATCCTTTGATTGGGCGGGATAAGGCCGCAAAGCGCATTAAGAAAAGAGGTTTTTCCGCTTCCTGTACCGCCCGTGACAAGCAGGGAGAGTTCATTTTGAACGCACAGCCAAATAAGAGCAGCAACATCCGCAGAAATGGTGTGCTGCTTTATAAAGGTGGTTATGGTCCAGGGATTGCGGGAAAATTTGCGGATGGTGAGGGTGTTACCAAAAGAGGAAATAGGGAAAAGGGTTGCATTCACACGGTCTCCTGAAGGAAGGTGCGCATCAAGCATAGGATTAAGCACATTTATTTGCCTTCCAACCTTGCGCGCAATCATGGAAGCATAATCATAAATCTCCTGTTCATTTTTTATGCGCAGGTTTGTTTTGCACCAGCCGTGCTTTTTGTGGTAAACCCACACCGGTTCGCGCGAATTGTTAACAACCACTTCTTCTAACTGCTCATCACCTAAAAGCGATTCCAACTCGCCCAACCCAAGCGTTTTATGAAGGAGATAGACCGCCAAAATTTGGCGCTTTTTTTCGTCTAAAGAAGGGAAATTCCTTTTCAACACTGCATGTGCCGCATCCATAAAGCGCGCTTTAACAATCTTAAACTTTTTAGGGTCAAGAATGTCAGTAATATCTAATTTGACCTCTCCCATCAGTTCGCCTTTCAATTTTGTCTCTAAAATAAGTTTAGTACCTTCTGCAATACCCGGGATGGTTATTTCATAAGTAGGGACAAAATCATCTGTGCTATAAATCTTTATTTCAACCGGCAGCCCTTCAACAGAGTATCGGTACGAAGAGAGCAAAACTTTTGGCATATTCGTAGAACTGACTTAATATTTAAAAACCTGTCTGTTTCAGGAGGAGCGCATAAAAATCTCTCTTCAGCGCAAAGGAGAGGATTAAAATCGGGAAATATGGCGATTGCATTAGCCAAAATTCAGAAATATGGCTAATATAGTAGCCAAAAGGAACTTTTAAAAAAAGTAAATTGGATAAAGCAATCATGGATGTTTTAAACATACAACTTATGAATGCCTTCCTTAAAGAAGGCGTTGAATATGTGCCCAGGCAGATTTATCCTATAATGAGTAAAAAGGCGTCAAAAGGCCTTATCACGGTGCTAAAAGGGCTAAGGAGGGTGGGAAAAACCGTTCTTATGAAAAAGTATTTATACGAGCATAAAGAAAAGGCATTCTACTACTCTTTTGATGAAGAACATTATCCTGACCAAAAAGACCTCAATGAAATAATAAGATATGCGCTTTCAAACCGCAAAACCATTATCGGCTTGGATGAAGTACAGAAAGTAAAGGGGTGGGCAGGAACAATAAAAAAATACTATGATGCGGTGAAAGGGGTTTCCTTCCTGCTTTCCGGTTCCTCTTCCCTTGACATCACGGCAGGGGGCGAGAGCCTTGCGGGAAGAAGGTTTGATATTATGGTCTATCCATTGATGTTTAAAGAGTACATGGAATTTAGAAAGCACCCTATCCTTGAGGAGTATCTCTCCACTGGCTTTCCTGAAATTCTTTTAAAGAATTTAAACGCCAACGAATATATAAGGAGCATTGTTTCCAAAGTGGTAAATTATGACATCCCAGAACTTTTCAACATAAAAAAGCCCTTTTTGCTAGAGGATTTGTTGGTCCTCCTTGCTGAGAGGAACGGCAAAGAGATAGAGTATAGAAATATCGCCTCTGACCTTGGCATATCCAAAGATACTGCAAAAGAGTATATAGAAGTGCTTGAACATTCCTTTCTACTAAGCACCGTAAAGGTGTTTTCCCCCTCTCCCTCCACATCTGTTAGGAGAATGAAAAAGGTGTTCTTTTCCTTTCCCTCTATTGCTAATGCAATCGTCGGTCAAAGCAAAGGAGCAATAGTTGAGAACGCAGTATTCCATCACATAAGAGAAGCGGGGGAGGTGTTTTTCTGGAAGTATAAATATAATGAAGTTGATTTTATTCTTAGAAGAGAGAAAAAGTTGCTGCCTATAGAATGCAAGGCGGGGAGTGTTTCTAAGAGCGATACCCATTCGCTCAGGGCCTGTATGCGCTTGCTTGGTTTAAGAAAGGGGTTGCTCATTTCAGGGTCCCATTTTGATGAATGGCGTTTTGATGAAGGGGTTGTTTATGTGGTGCCTCTTCCTGCGTTTTTAAGCAATCCTGAAAAATGGCTATCATGGTAGCCAAAATTCAGAAATATGGCGATTATATTAGCCAAAAGGAAAAAAAGAAAGGAAAAAGAGAGGGAGGAAGGAAGAGAGAAAAGGGAAAGGGGAGAAAAAGGCTAATCATAAAACCTAAATCAGGTCAAACTCTAATTTGCCGCGGATGATTTTTTTATGGACAAGGTCAACAATGGTGGAAGGGGCGCGGTATTTGGTAGGGCCGCCATCCACCGCCAAATCCACCTGTTCCACAAGCCGCTTATCAACCTCTTCAAAAGAAGAAGGCGGCGGGAAACCAGAAAAATTAGCGCTTGTGCTTATAATAGGTCTGCCTGCTTTTAAAGCAAGAAGGAGGCAGAAGGAGTGGTCAGGGATACGCACGCCTATGGTATCATAAGGAGAAGCAGGTAAAAAAATGTTCCTGCGCTTTTTTACAATGAAGGTATAAGGGCCGGGAAGGTATTTTTTCATTACAATATCCTCAAAAACGCCTGTTTCGCACCACTCATCCACAAAAGAGAGGTCAGGAAGAATGATGGAAAGGGGTTTATCTTCAGAAGAGCGCTTTATGGTATGGATGCGCTTAACCACCTCTTCATTGGTCGCATCCCCTCCTAAGCCATAGACCGTATCGGTAGGGTAAAGAATAACCCCTCCTCTCAAAACCACCTCAACCGCAGCCCACAGCGCCTTTTCCCCTTCCTTTAAAATGACCGGTGCCAAAAAAACACCCGCGAATTAGAGGCAAAACGCCTTTAAAAAAATTACCTTTTAATTATGTTTTTAAGTTTTTACAACGCAGGTGTAATAATGGTTGAGAAGCTTTACGCAACTGCTAAAGAGTTAAAAGAAGGAAAGTATGTAATAATAGACGGAGTGCCTTGCAAAGTGGTTCAGGTAGAAATAAGCAAGCCAGGCAAGCATGGAGCCGCTAAAATGAGGGTGGTAGGAATAGGAATCTTTGATGGTCAGAAAAAAACCCTTCTAACACCAAGCGATGCAGATGTAGAGGTGCCTGTTATAGAGCGGAAGGTGGTGCAGGTGCTCTCTGTTTCAGGAGACAGCGCCCAAGTGATGGATAATGAAACTTATGAAGTGTATGACATGACTATTCCAGAAGAGTTGAAAGGAAAGGTAGAGGTAGGGAAAGAAGTGGAGATAATGGAAGCTATGGGAATGAGAAAGATGGAAAGGGTAAGGTGAGAGTATGGATGTGGAGATAATAAGCAAGGAAGAGAACCAACTGCTTGGAAGAAAGGAAATAAGGGCAAGGGTGCGCTATGAGGGCGCTACTCCTAAAAGAAGTGAAGTGAAAGAAGCAGTGTGCAAAAAATTGGGCTTAAATCCTGATTTAGCAGTGGTGAGAAGCGTTAAAGGGGAATATGGGATGCAGGCCGCTAAAGTGCATCTTCACGCTTATGAAAGCGAAGAGCGGCTTAAGGAATTAGAGCCAGAATATGTGCAAAAAAGAAATGGCATGAGAGGTGAGGAAAGTGGCGAAGGAAAAGAAGGTTAAGCCCTACAAACCACGCAAATTCTGCCCTAAATGCGGGCCGGGCGTAGGATTGGCGGAACATAAAGATAGAAGGGCATGCGGAAAATGTGGCTATTATGAGAAAAAGTGATATTAAAGCTAGTGCGCTTGCCTCTCTCTGCCTTCTCCTCCTCTCCTTTGCGCTCGCCCTCTCTTTTCTCGCCACCGCCGCCCTCCACCTCTTTCTCCTTACCTCCTCCCTTTACCTTCTCTGGGAAAAAGACCTCCCCACCACCATAAAAAAGGCGCTTGGCAGCAGAAAAATAGCGCTAAAAGAGGTGGTCCTGCCTTTAATAGCCACCCTCTTGATAACAGGAATGCTAAATTTAGCTGCCTTTTATTTAGGGATAAACGATGGAGAAAAAATAGTAGAAAAAGTAGAAGAAATCCCGCCTATTTTATTATTTTTAGGCGCAGTGGCTGTGGCGCCTTTTACAGAAGAATTGTTTTTTAGAGTGGCGCTTCTGAGAAAGATTGGCCTGCTGCCTTCCACCGCTCTGTTCGCCTCCCTCCACTTTGCTTACGGCTCATGGCTTGAAGTGATGGGAGCTTTTCTAATAGGAGGAACGCTGGCCATAACCGCCCAACAAACCAAAAGCTTACTACCGCCTATTATAGTGCATGCAATATATAATTTTCTCGCAGTAATAATGCTTATAAGCATGGTGAGATAGAATGATATGCTTAGGGGTGGAATGCACAGCGCACACCATCTCGGTAGGAATATGCGATGAAAAAGGAGTGAGAGCAAACGAAATAGCCACCCACCCTTTTAGCAAAGAAGGACTTATTCCCAGAAAACTTGCAGACCACCATACCGCCAATTTCATAAAAGTTTTGAATAAAGCGCTTGAAAAGGGAGGGTGCGCTATTGAGGAGGTAGATGTAATTGCGGTATCGCAAGGGCCGGGCATAGGTGCCCCTCTTTCAGTGGGCATAGGAGCGGCAAAATATTTGGCGCTTAAATATAAAAAACCGCTTGTAGGCGTTAACCATCCTTTGGCGCATGTTAAAATAAGCGAATGGCAGTGCAGGGCGCGCGACCCTCTCGTCCTCTATCTTTCAGGAGGGAACAGCCAGATAATAGTGAAAAAAGGGGAATTTGAATATTATGTTATAGGTGAAACGCTTGATATGGGCATGGGCAATCTGTTTGACAGTTTTGCGCGGGAAGTGGGTTTGGAGCCAGCGCACGGAGGGGAACTTGCAAGAAGAGCGGAAAAGGGCGAATATTTTTACCTTCCCTATACTGTTAAAGGAATGAACCTAGTTTTTTCAGGGCTTTTTACCGCTGCTAAAAAGCATATAGGAAAGCGGCCTGTGGAAGATTTGGCAAAAGCGCTTATGGAAACCGCCTTTGCGATGAGTTGCGAGGTGACAGAAAGGGCGCTTTTTCTCACTAAGAAAAAGGAGTTGATAGCATGCGGAGGGGTGGCGCAAAATAGAAGATTGCAGGAGATGTTGAGAATAATGTGCAGCGAGATAGGGGTAAAGTTTGGGGTGGCGGAAGACCAGTTTAACCGCGATAACGGAGCGATGATTGCGTACACAGGCATGTTAATTTATAAAAAATATGGCGGGTTTGAAGGGGAAGAGATAAGCACCTTTGAGCCGCTTCCTAAATATAGGATAGACCAGGTAGAAGAGGTGCTTAGCATTACTCCACCTCCACCACCGCGCCCTTAACAAGAAGGCCTGAGCGAATAACAAGGCGCTTGCCGTTGGAAAGATGGAGGGTTATTTCCTTAACGCCTTGCTTGTTTCTTACCTCGCCGCTCACAATCTTTTGTCCTACCACCTCTTCCACAATCTCCTGATCAGCCAACTTTTGCGCCTCTTTAAGAGGGAGAGAGGAGGGGTCTATCTCTACTTCTACACCCTCTCTTAAAAGTGCGGCTAGTTCGCCAGTGCGCTTTTTTTCATAAAACTCATCAAAAGTAAGGCGAAGAAGTTTCTTTTCCATAACGCGGTTGTTTTCGAGTTTATAAGAAAAACCTTCCCTCTTTTTCACCTTGCCAATAATGCGAGAGGAAGTGATGGTTTCTACCATCTCTCCCGCGCCATTTAAAAAATAGTGAGCGCCTTCCCTGCGTGTGAAGGTCAAAACAGGTTTGGGAGGAGGAAAAGATAGAGAATCTTTATATAACCCCAGCCCCTTTAAAAAAGATCTTAAAAGAAAACCTATTGCCGCAGAATAACCTCCCTCTAAAACGCCGAAGAATGGAACTCCTACTTTCCTTATAAGAGCGCCCACTTTTTCATAAGTAGAGGCGCGCTTAATTGCAAAAGGCAAGACAGGGTCGCGGTACCAAGTGTCAAAGCCCATAGATAGCGCCAAATAATCTGGCTCAAAGCGACGCACCTCTTCCAGAAGACCATCTACCAATTCAATAAACCGCTCATCATTCACTTTCTTAGGGTCAACCGGAATAAGGAAGGAATTTTTGCTTGAAAATATTTTGAAGGGATAATAAGCAGTGGAATCTGCATGAATAGAAGCGTAGAAAAATTTAGGATTGTCCTTTACCAAAAAATGAGTGCCATCGCCATAATGAGCATCTAAATCAATAATCGCCAACTTTCCTTTCAAAAAAAGAGAAGCAATAACAACATTATTAAAATAGCAGAAACCAGAAGGGGAAGGGCCAGCATGGTGGCCGGGAGGTCTAACAACCGCAAAGCCCTTGTGAAGGGCGGCTTTAATAGAAGTATTGATAGCGTTAAGAGCGGTAGGGATAAGCGGCGGAGAAAAGTTAAGGTCGGGTTCCCGCACCTCTTGTGTGCATTTATTTAAAAATTCTTGGTAATAAGGGTGCATGCGGCTTAAGGCAGTTTCTGCCTCCTTTTTATCTAACTCCACAAAAGCGGGAGAAAGGACCTTAAGAATTTCTTCGGTGCGGGAAGGAGATTCAGGACCAACGCCTCCATATTCCTTATAAAATTTCTGGCAGAACAGCATAAAGTTATTTATCAATTAAAGTTTAAAGAAAATAGCATGAAGGAATTGCTAAAAGACCTAATAAGGGTAAATACGGTGAATTCTGCCAATGGTGGAGAGATTGGCAGGATTGTGAAGGAGTATTTGGAGGGTAGAGGCGCCAAATTTAAAGTAAGGGAGTTTGAATTTGAGGGAATAAAAAGCTTTGTTTATGAGAACAAAAGCGAAGGGCAGTGTGAATTAGCGTTGTGCGGTCATTATGATGTGGTGCCTGCGCTTGATTGGAAAGAGGCGTTTGAAGCGGTGGAGCGAGAGGGATATATCTATGGAAGAGGCGCCTGTGATATGAAAGGGGGGCTGGCGGCTATAATAGAAGCGTTCGCGCAGTTAAGCGAGAGCGAGAAAAGGATAATGCTTCTGGTTTTAGGAGATGAAGAAAAAGGAGGATTTAAAGGCGCTGAAAGGGTGTTGGAAGAGATAGACCTTCCTAAAAGAATGATACTTACAGAGCCCTTTTCAGTGAAAGAATTAGGAGATAAAATGAGAATAGGCGCAAGAGGGGTTCTTTTCTTAAGAGGAAAGATTAAAGGGAAGGGAGGGCATGCTTCCCGCCCTCATCTTGCAGACAACCCTATCAATAAAGCGGAGAAATTAATAAAAAAGGTGAAAGAGTTTGACGGAAGCGGAGATGATGCGCTTCCTGCCACCACTCTATCGCTCACCCAAATAAACGCTTCTGGCGGTGCTATAAATGTTATACCTTCAGAGCTAACATTTGCAGTGGACTGCAGATATAATAGAGTAAAGAACAGAGAGTATGTGGTTGAGTATCTAAAAGAGGTGTGTGACGAGGTTGAAGTGGTGTTGGATCAAAGGGAGTATATTAATAAGGACGAACGCCTCGTGGAAGTAGTTAAAAATGCGATAAAAGAAGAAACTGGAAAGGAGCCGCTGCTATCCGCAGAAGGCGGAAGCAGTGATGGGCGCTTTTTTTGCTGGAAGGGGTGTGGAGTGGTAGAAGTAGGGCCTGTTGCCCGAAAGATGCATGCAAAGGGCGAGTGTGTTAAATATGAAGAATTGGAAAAATTAGTGAGAATAGTTGTTAAAAGCGCTCAACGCCTTTAATCCTCTTTTTCCTTCTTTTCCATAGAAGCACTAAAAGGAGCAACAAAGCCACAATGACTGCGGCGCATTGGATAAGAGCGGGAGAGGGCTGCTCCTCTTGTATCTCCTTCAAACTGTACACCTCACTGTCATCAAAAGCACCCGCTATTCTAAATTCATAAATGCCGACAGCATCTGCAGGCACCTTTAGAGCTCCTTTTTCATCAGTGGTTGCCGTAAAGCGAGTGCCGTCAGGTGAAAGAACATTTACCGAGCAATCCACACAGGGGAAACCGTCGCGGTACACCCTGCAGTTTATGGTGTTGCCCACTTCCACCTGCGGGTCGCACTCTATGCCATAAACAACGCAAGCGCCCCCTTCACACACCCCTTGAGCACAATCTGCATCAGACACGCAACCCTCCTCTTGCGGCGGCTGTTGAGGTTGAGCGGGTACGCAAATATTATTAGAGCAGACAAAGCCGCTTAAACAATCGCTATCTGCACAGCATTCATAAGGAACGCATTGTCTATCCTGTATAAACCCGCAATCGCAAGGAATGGGAGAGCAGGTGCCTTCCACACATTGCTCATCAAGCAGGCAATCGCTGTCTTGGGAACAGCCGGTGGGAGGCGGGGAACAAGCGTTGCAATCCACTAAAGAGCCAGAAGCGCTACCATCAGCATATCCTGGCTTTGAGGCAGTGATGAAAACAGTGCGACTGCAACCGCCAAACGCAAACACCCCCTGCGAATTAGTGGTGCCTGACGCAATTACCTGCGCACCTTCTTTAACCACCACCTGCGCTCCTGAAACAGGAGAGCCATCAGAAGAAACAGTTACGCTATTGCCTGCGCAATCAGAAGATAGAGCAACGGAGAGCGCAGGTGTTGCTCCTCCTCCATCTCCCTGCACCCCTGTCTCGCCAAAAATGCCAAAAATGCTGAAGTTGTTATAAGAAAGCAAGGAAAGATAGTTTAGTGCAGTGTTGGGGGTGCCGTTTACCAAAGTCCAATTGGTGCCGTTCCATTTATAGAGCTTTAATTTGCTTTCAACAAAATTCCCCAACTCGCTGTCGCTCCAAGTGAAGTGGAAAGCATCTAAAGTGGTGGGGGTCAGGTTGGTGATGTTTAAGAATTTGCCGTTGAAGGAAGTGAGATTGGGGGGCGAAGAGCCGGGCTGGAGAGCCCATTCCACCGAATAATGCTCACCCAGAGCCTCATCTTCAAGCACAAACCGCGTATAATTGGTGAAACCGCCTGAAGGGTTGTCTAAAGTGATAGCGAAAGATAAATTGGTAGAATTAAACACCTCCACTCTTCCATTACGAGGGCCGTAGGAGTAAAGATTAAGAGAGACATTGTCGGCATGCCATACATAAGCAGTGTTATTCTGGACATTGAAGAAAGATTGGGAGATTGAAAGGTTTTTAGGATAGAACGCAGTGGTGCCGTAAGAGGTGATATTAACATAGATGCCGTTTTTAACAGCACCTGTTATGCTATTCCCGTAAGCAACCACATTTTTAACATCCCCCAAAACCGCAATTACCGCAGGGGAAAGAGTCCAATTCCAATATACACCTGACCATACATACGGAACAGCATAATTAGTATCTTTGCCAGTAGAAGACACATTAATGAATTGGTTGTTATAGATGTAAACAGGGTCTTTTGCATAGTCCACTCCAGGCCCACTAGTAACCCAGGTGGGCTCAAAATCCCGCACCAGCACTCCGCTACCCTGCACATTTTCAAAGCGGTTGTTATAGATGCGGACCTCTCCCGTAGTGTTATAAACATTGGCGCCGGGATAAAAGAGAGGGTCGGCAAAAGCATATTGGAAAACAACAACGCCCGCCCCAGGCATAAAACTAGAGAGAAAGGAAGAATAGAACTGAGAAACATTAATTATTTCATTATCATGAACTAAAGTACCTGGTCCTGCAAAAATAGCGCCTCTTGTGGACACACCATACACTTTGTTGTTATATATATCTGCATATTTGCCGCCAAGGGAAGAGGACAAATCATTTACCCCTGCACCAATCAGAAGATTATTCCTAATAATAACCCTTTGGCCTACAGATTCATCTTCCTTTCCATCTAAATACAACCATTTACCCCCATAAACCGAATTATTAAAGATATTATTCTCTATAAGAGTGCCCTGAGCAGAGAAATGACGATAAATAATACTGCCGCTCACATTTTCAAAATAGTTATCCGCAATAACAATATTAGAGCCAATGGTGGAAGAAACAGTCCCTGGCCCCTCCATATAAATAGATGTAAAACCTGATCCGCGATCCCCATAAATTCTATTCCTTCTTACAGAAATATCCCTAGCTAAAAAGTTTCCTGAAGGAAGCAAAGGCGCCAACCAGTAAAGAGGGTCATCAGAATTCACAGCAAGATTATCCTCAAATGCAATGTTGGTGAAGGAGAGGGAATTAAGGTTGGTGTTCCATAAGTCAAACTCCAGCAATCTAAAACTTTCATACATAGAGTTATTCTTAGCTTGAATGTTATCAAAGGAGAGGGAATTGATATTCGTGGTAGGCCAAAGGGCAAGAGCAAGCCCGTCAAGAACTTTAGAAAAGTTGTTAGATGAAACCAGAATATTGGAAAGGGCAAAGGAAGAGGCAGAAGAAGGTAGCCCTAAAACAAAAACATTTCCTGTGCGGTTATAAACCACATTGTTGGTTAGGAAGATATTTGAGAAAGAGGAGGAGGAAAGGGTGGCATTAGGAGAGAGGAAAGCAGGGGGAGAAGTTAAGTTAAAGAAGCGGTTGTTGGAGATATTAACACCATCCACCCTCGCCAGCCACACTGCATATATACCATAAGAAGCGTTGTTTATGGTGTTGTTAAACAATGTGAAATTCTTAATAATAAAGTTGCGAGAGGGAGTGCCGGCCATTCGCACAAACTGAGAGGGGATGTCTTTGACATCATTATTTGCAATTAGAACATTGGAAATATTGCCAATGCCGCTTCCGCTGCCCATCGGCTGAAGAACTATCCCAAAACCACCTTTATTATAGAATTTGTTATCCTTAATAACCACCCCGTCAACATATTCTGAAAGTTGGGAAGGAAGAATGGAAGCAATGTAAATGGGGGTGGTGTTTTTAGTAAAAGTATTGTTAAATATAGTTAAGTTGGAAACATTGGCATAAAATGAAATGGGTAGGCCATAATAGGGCTGGCCCGGAGGAAAGAGCATATTTCTCACTATACCGTTTTTAGCGATTTGAGAAGTTGCAAACCCACCTGTGGAAAGACCGCCATCAAAAAGAAAATTAACCAATCCGCCGGTAAAGGAAGAGCGGCCAATAATAGTAACATTCCTAAAAGTCAAATTATAAGGAATATCAGGAAATGCAAAACTGGTTACAGTGTAGGGGAGAGTATTATTAACCACCGTTTTATTAAAAATAGAATCCTCCACCCATACATTATCTACGCCTGCAATCTCCAACGCTTTAGAATCGCCTTTCACATTAACCCGCCTTAAAGTAATATTATCAGAACCAGAAGCAGTTAGTGAAATACCCAACATGTTGTTAACTCCTGAAATATCCTCCAGCACCACATCGCTCATTGCCCAAACACCCACAACATAAGTGGCATTAGTTATAGAACAGTTCCTCACAGTCACATTACTAAAAGGCCCTTCTATAGCAACCGCAGTATAGCCCACTGAAGAGGAGGGTACATTAGCGCTAACAGAAAAGCCCTTACAATCTAAAATAACATCACCTGAATTTATATGGAGGCACACATTTTGGCCTAAAGAAGGCACAAAAAAGGAGCCGGCAACATTATTGGTTAATTCATAGTAGCCCGGAGAGGAAATGGCAGAGCAAGAGCTAATGGTGGCGCCATAAGAAGCAACTATCAAAAGCAACACAGCCAATAAAGTACGCATTAAATTCAAATCAAAGGAAAATCTTATAAATATAGGAGCTAAAAAAACATACACTGGTACCATGGAGGGCGCGAAAAGGACAGTATCTCTTACAAACTACCTTATAGAACTGCCCCCCTCCACGCACATAATCGCGTCCATTATAGCATTAGGAACGCTCTTTGGGTCGGCCGTGTATAAAGATTTTGAATTAGCGGTGAAAGAAGGGCTCTGGCTTCTTTCCATCCCCGCACTCCTCACCGTAATTATATTCAAACTCCTTTCTCCCCGCACCTCGCTCAAACATATAGCAGCCACCGCATTTGTGGGAGAACTTATTTATTTAGTCGCTTACATCATAAATGTCAATATAAAAACCGCGCCCTGGAATCACATTTCTATATTTATAGGAAGTTCGTTGGTATTTCTGGTATGGTATTTGGTGGCAAGGTTTATATTCCTTTTAAAATACCGCTCCCTCCTCTTCGCCTTTATCCAACTCTTTTTCTACGCATTCTTTCTCGCAACCGCAAACATAAGCACCCTTACCTTCTATGAAGCGCTCCCCAATTTTATAATCCCCTCCCTCATAATCTTCTTAGGCATAACAACCTTTTTCTTTATAATAAACGCTCCCATGAAAAGAAATTTCGGGATAAGAAGCACAGATGCGCTCACCTACTTTTTTTCGCAGTGGTTTTACAGAAAAAAAGACATGGAACGCGCTTTTGAAAAAGTGGGGGAAAAAGTTAAAACGCTGGTAGGGATAGTGAAAATAAAATGTGGGCAGGAAGAGGTATGGCTGACCATCCCTTACTTCCACTTTGGACCCTTTGGAAACTTGGGAGGTAGCGAATTTACAGAAGCGATGGAAAGGTTTGCAAAACAAAAAGGCGCTAAATGCATGGTTTTTCACGGCCCTTCCACCCATGAATTAAACCCTGTTTCTTCAAAGGAATTTGAACAAGTGTTCAAAAAAATTGAAAATGCGCCCCCGCCTAAAAAAAGCGTTAAATTGGCGTATGGAGAGGGAAAGGCGGAAGAGTGCAAAGCTCAGGCGCTTATTACAGAAGAAGGAGCGCTAATATTTCTTACAAGAAAACCTTATGTAACCGAAGATATAGGTGTAGGGTTAGGATTATTCCTTACGAGCGAGGGGGATAAAAGATTTGGCAAAGCGCTCATTATAGACCAGCACAATGCAGAAACAGGAGAAATCACAAGTTTTGAAGCGGCAAGCATTACCGGTT
>JALWZW010000050.1:0-41227 GCA_026992595.1 Microcaldota archaeon
TGTGGAGGTCTTTGGAGAAAGAGGAGGAATATTGGAAAAAGGAGTTAAAAACAGGTAAGGCAAGGTATCTGCTCTATAAACCACTAAAAATCCTTAATATGTTTCTTATCTCTGTCATGATGGCCGGCGCTTTAGTCAGTTACTACTATCTCGCTCTTTTATTGGGCCGCAATATTTTTGATTTAAACTCATGGGCATGGACTGTAGGAGGAGCGGCTGTTTTTTATGCTTCTCTAAATGTTGCAAGCCGCATATCTAGGTGGTTATGGAAGGTAGAGTACTGTGAGGCGAATAGAGATAAATATTGGTGTATAGATTTTCCTTCTATGAGGTTGCGCTCTTTGAGAGCGATCCGGCGCATTGCGGAAGGCGAGGTTACAAAGGAGAATTTAGAGGCCCTCGAGATCTACAATCATACCTTGGATTTTAAATTGGAAGACGGCACCTCTCTTTTTGAGCGCGCCTATCAGAACAACAATGTAGAGGCGATGAGGATTTTGCTTATCCTTTCCTTTTGGCCTCCTTATGAAAAGGTTATCTCCTATTTCTTATCACGCCTAGAAGAAAAGGCGCGCACAGAGGGAGGGGGAAAGGGGGAGTGCGCAGAGGCTAAGAACGCAAACAATCCCTCTTAACTCTTTCCACACCTATTGCAACCAACAACTTTCCTAAACGCGGCCCTCTCTCTTTCCCTAACAAGGTTTTGTAAATCTCTGCAAAAAGTTTTTTTGGCTCCACCCCTTTTTCCCGCGCAAAATCAAACACTGCGTTATGAATGGTAAGCGCATCATCTCCTGCCTTTAACCTATTTAAAAATTCCGCAACCAGCCCCTCTGCTTTAGATGGCCGGTAGGAGAAGGCATACTCCTCTGGCACAATGCCTTTTTTCACCCATTCTTCTACATAGCCCGCAATGCTCATCACGCTTTCCTCTCCTGTTCTTTCCTTCACCTCTTCCCAGTTTTTGTAAAGTTGGTAATAAACCAGCGCATCTGCAAATGCCACTCCCCACTCCCTCTCCCCGCTTAAATTATATGCTTCCAGCATCTTCTCCTCTGCTCTTATCAACTCTGGCTTTTCAGGAAGACGGGATGCCCTTTCATATTCTTCTATTGCTCTTAAGAGGCGCGGCGGTGTAAGGTCCACATTTAGGTTTTCCTCCAAATCAGGGCGGAGAAGCATATATTTTATGGTTTGGGGAGGCATTATTTTTATCAACTCTCGCACGCTTAGACCTATTCCTTTAGATTTAGAGAACTTCTTCCCTCTCAAAAGCACAAAGCCATATTTATAGGAGAGGGGGTGTTTTTTGCCTATAATCTGCTCGGTAATTTGCTTGCAACTATCCTCTGAGCCGCCGCGCGTATGATGATCCACTCCAGCCCCTTCAATGCAGGTGCTGAATATCTGCTTCCATGCAGGCCAATGCAACCGCCACACCAATTTCCACTTATGCTCACTTATGCTGCTCTCTCCTTCTTCCCCACACCCTTTGGTGTACCCAACATCTACATCGCACACATATCTAAACCTCTCCCCATCATGCCACACCACCCGTGTGGTTGCTATTTTACCGCAATGGGCGCACACCGCCATTAAAGGCGACCAGTTTTTCAATTTCCTTCCGCTCACGCGCTCTAAAATCTCCTTAACTTCCTTCTCCTTCCTTAAAAACAACCGCGCCCATTCATCAAACCTCCCCTGCTCATAATACTCATTTATCCTCACAATCTCTGGACGCACCCCTAATTTATCCATTATTCTCTTTGCTTCATCTAAATAATGGTCTCCAAAACTTTCGCTCTCTCCTGTAGGGTCTGGGACATTGCACAGCGGCTTTCCTAAATGCGCTTTTAACTCCCCCTCCCATTCCTTCATCTCTGCAGGGATGCTGTCAAACGCATCAAAAATATCCGCGATAAAATAGAACTTTACTTGGCGCCCTTTCCGCTTTAGTTGTTGGGCAATTACCCAAGGAAAAAGAAATTCGCATATTGTTCCCAAATGCGCGGGCCCAGAAGTGGTCATTCCCCCTGTCACCACTAGCTCTTCCCTATCTTTATATTCCGCTATCACCCTTTCTGCAAGCATTTCTGACCAGTGCATGAGGATTTATAAGAGGAAGAGGATTATAAGTTTTTGGGAAGGGCGCGCCTGTTAGTCAAAGTTAAAAATAAAAACCTTAAAGTGCTTTATCTTCTGATGGCTTTGGACCTAATGCCCGCCGTGCCTATGCTTGCGGTAGCAGTTTCTATTTTTCTCGCCCTCGCTTATTTACTCTCCCGCGCTCTTCAGAACGAGCAGTTAGCGCTTTGGGTGAAGATTGAGTTGGCTGAATTGATTGTTTCTGCAGTGCTCATCGCCATTATAACGGGCATGTTTGCGAGCGCACCCCAAATTTTAAGAGATTATACCGGGGAGGCGGGTGATTTTAGAGAAATAACGCTTGCTGTTGTAGATGGTTGGATTGATGGTTTTTATGCTTCTTATAAAGGGCTGGTAAAACTCTCTAACTTCATAGGTCAAATGTCCTCGCTAACCTTCGGAGTTTCCATACCTGTTTATGTTTTTACTTTTGGTTTTGGCGGCTCCACTTATGGGGGAGTGAGCATACTTTTAGGGATGCTTAGCCGCCTTTCCACTTCTTTAACCACCCTTGTTTTTTTGTATGAAGGGTTGAGAGCGCTACTTGAATTTATCTTTATCACCGTTCCCCCTATTCTCCTCCCCCTCTCTTTCATGGCGCGCCTCATCCCCTTTTTAAGAAAAACAGGGAGCGCTCTTATTGCCTTATCTATAACTGCCTATTTGCTTTTACCCTTTGCAATAATCTTCACCAACGCCCTTAATGAAGCGTTGGGAGAGGAAAAGCCAGAGGCAGTGGAAAATGTCTCAAGCCCCTTCTACTCCCTTTCTGCGGCAAGCGTGATGAAGGGGGTGGTGTGTAGTGAAGTAGGGCGCGTCCCTATAGATACAATAAGAGGACTAAGAAACATGGGGGAGCAATTATTTGGTTTTATTTCTTGCATTTGGGCGATCCCTTTTGGCTGGTTTCCCGGCTGCTATGCTACTGTGACTCTTAGTATTTATCCCTTCCTCAACATAGCTTTTGACCTATTCATGTCTGCCCTCTTTTTGGCGTTTGTTATGGAATATGTTTTTGAATCTGCGGCTGCGGCGGCTGGGGGAGGCGGCTCAGCACCCACAGTGATCTTTGAAAGCGCGCAATATTATGCAACAGAAACCACAAAACTGATTGTTTTAGGGAATGTAAATCTTGTTCTAATAGCGCTTATTGTGCTGGTAGGCGCTCGCTCTATCTCTACAGCGCTTGGCGGTGATTGGTATATGGCAGGAATTCAGAGGTTGATATGATGAAAAAGGCACTTCTCTTTTTGTTTTTCATTTCTCTTTCTTATGCGCTTCAATGCGTTGATTTGGGGGAACTTTCCGATTTTATGATTGCAGAGGCCGGCGTCTATTTAGCCCCTCTTATAATGCTCCTTATAGTGGTAATAGCGCTTTTATATGCAGGAGGCACTGTGCTCAACAGGCCTGACCTTATAATAATTGCAAAAGATGAACTTTACCACTTATTTATTTCTGTAATAATTCTTATCTCGTTTGGAGGTGTTGCGGTTTTCTCTTGTTTAGCGCTTGATTTCTTCTATCAAAACCTATTTTCCACCCTTTTTGAAAGCAGAGATTCTTATTGCTATACCCTCTCCTCTTCAGTGTACGATACCGCTTTTTGCTATGCTGATATGTTGGAGCGTGATGCACTCAAACTTGCAGAAGAATATACGCGCTTATATATATCAAAGTTAAGAGAATCTGCTTTTGCCGTGACTATGGGGCTGCTCATCACCGATACTTACACTGTGGCTTCCTCTGCCTACAATCGCGTTATTGCAAACCAATATAACTTCCTCCTTAACACTTTTATTATCCCTATTCTTACCAGCATCCGCGTTCAAAAGCTTGCATTGGGCTTTATTCAAAATGAACTTATAAAATATGCGCTTCCCGCAGCCATCATTGCGCGCTTTATCCCATTCTTGCGCCAATCAGGCAATATGGGGTTGGTGATGGTTCTTTCCATTTATGTAATAGTTCCCTTCTTCTATGTGCTTGGTTTATCTACTTTTGAATATATTCTCACCCCTCAAGAGTGCGCAGAAAATGCGTTGCTTCAGCAAGCGCTTTATGACCCGCCTTTTGATAACTCTGAGATAGCAAACAGTTGCAACCCTGATCAACTAAGTTTTTTAGCAATAGCACGGCTGCTACCGCAAGCGGTATTTTTGCCAAACCTAACGCTTACGGTAAGTATTTTATTCATATTAGGCGTTAATAGGGCTTTGAGAGGGATAGGATGAAGCGCTTGTTGCTTTTATTTTTATTGTTTGTTTCTTTTGCCTCCTCTCCTGCTCAAACCCAGTTTGAGGAGGCCACTTCATCCTTTGCTTTAGAATTGGTGCGCGATTGGAAAGCAATTTCCATCGCCGTCCTTCTCCTCTCCACTGTTATTGTAGCGCTTGCTTACGGTTTCGGTATCGCTTTTGAACTTCCTCAAGTAAAAGCGTGGGCTAATTTGGAGTTAAGGCAGATTATCGCAAACGCGCTCATCATCGCTTTTCTCATTGCTTCCATTGCTTTTATTGACAATTTGGCGCGCGCGCTTGTGGAGGAAAGCGGAATTGCAGTTCCTGAATGCGCTGCAGGCCGCGCTGACTGCTTGCAAGGGGTTGCAAAAACATACATTCAGCAATACTACCAAATGGCTGAAAACGAGTTAAAGGCGGTTTATTTAGAAAATGTGGCTGATTCGCGTCTTGCTTCTTTAAGAACCTCTGCTTCCTGCTACAGCATCATTGTTCCTGTCCCCTGTTTCCAATTTGCTATCAACGCTCTCCCATTTGCTATACTTTATTTAGATGTTGATTATAACATGGTGGTGTTTGAGCATTTGCTCAACATTGCCGCTTCCCTTAAGTCACAAGAATTTTTTGTAACCGTTATTGGCTACAATTGGGGCCCCATTCTCTTGGCGCTGGGAGTGGTGGCGCGCTCCTTTTATTTAACAAGAAGGTTGGGCGGCCTTTTAATCGCTGCCTCCATTGGCATCCTCTTTTTCCTCCCCTTTATGTATCTCTTCAATTGGCTTACTTTGGACACCGTTCTAACCTCTTCTTTAGAAGGGCGCGGCGCTTCTGCAACCTGCCCTTCAGAGTGTATGAAACGCTACCCTGTTGCTTTCAGCGGCTCTCAATCATTTACAGATGAGGACCTGGCAGGGTTGGGCTTTTCAGAAAATGAGATTAACGCGCTTTCTAATGGAAGCGCCTCTTCGCTCAGCAAAGAGGGCCGCACCTATTATTCCTGCTTTGTGGATGAAAACGGCGCGAAATCTGAGGAACAGTGCCCGCGCACCTGCAGAGAGATTCCTTACCCTCAAACCACAGTGTGTGCTGATGAAGATGTGCAAAAGGCATGTGGGGAGTTGATAAAGGAGTGTAAGGTTGAAAGAGTGGTGGAGGGAGAGGATAGGGATGCGCTTCTGAGCGGCGCTGCGGCTGCTCAATGCCCTGATGCCTGCAAAATCACCCCCCCGCTTAAGGATGATTGCGGCGCCACTGATTGCAGAACGGTACCTTTTGCGTGCCGCCTTGCCTATAAGCAATATGTGCTTGATGAGGATGGGGTGGGCTTCATACCTACTTATTCTTTCCCTGTTAGGTTAGATGATGAAGGAGAGAATATTTGCAGGGATGCGGAAAAGTGCTTTGAGGGGTTGGAAGATGGCACTTATTTAAGCGCTTATTCTTCCTGCGGCTATATTGTGCCTAAAGAGCAGTCCTGCAGCGAACTTTGTGCTGACTGCCCCCCTCCCTGCCGCATTGTTTATATTCCTGCCAGCGAGTCAGACCCTTGGTATATAATGTGCAGGGATTATAGCGTAGAGTGCGTTTCCTGCCCTGTTACTTGCAAAGCAGATGTCACTTATGATAATTTGAGAAAACTTAAATCTTGCGGCTCTTGCCCTGATTATAAGCGTGTGGTGGGGTTTGGACTTCCTGAAGATTATTTTGAGGGCGCTTGCTCTTTAGACCAGTGCCCTGCTGATTTAGAGCACAGGGTGCTTATCCCCTCTTCCTCATGCGAAGGGTGTATGTTTAGCGATGAACGCGCCTACTTCAACCCGCCCATCACTCCCAATTGCGCTGAGGTGTGCTCTCCTGAGCAGACCACTTATGCCAAATCGCCTGGCCGCTACTCTCAATTGGGCGGAGAGGGGATGGCAGGGCCTGAGGAGGTTAAAAACATTTCAAAACTTATGCTTCCCGGCTATCTCTTACCGCTTTTCAATTTAATCGCTACCCTTGTATTTGTAAAAGGGCTTTCAGAGTTGTTAGGCGGGGATATTGAGATTCCGGGTATTAGGAGGTTGGTGTGATGAGAGCGCTTATCTTTTTATTTGTGATTTCCGCTGTTTTTGCGGCTTGGCAGTCCTTTGCGCTATTAGCGCTCACCACCTCTGTGGTTTTGTTAGCGCTTATATATGGCATTGCCATCGCCTTTTCTGTAAATGAATTGAAGTTGGTGGCTAAAGAGGAACTTTATCAAATTATCGCCACTGCCCTTATCATCGCTTTGTTGATGGGAAGCGACGGGCTGCTTAATGCAATCTCCACCAACGCAGACCTCTTGGTGGAAGGCACTACCACTGTGCAGGGAAGCGCTTTAGCCATTCTTTCTAACTACGCAGAACGCTTAGAAAATGCGTTAGAGCGAATAAAAGAGTTGGACCTTGAGGCAGGTATTGCGGGCTCTACCACTCGCAGTTGCTATGGTGCTTCCTCCACCGCTTACCTTACTTTTAGAGATTGCGGCGGCTTTTCTATGTACAACCCTGCTTTTTCTGTTGCTGGGGGTGTGGTAGGTGCTGCTTTAGGAGTCATATACTCCATCAAAAATTTAATTCGCTTAGGGGTTGGCTTTGGCTTCACTATCCTCTTGCCGGTGGGCATCATTTTAAGGACTTTTAAGTTTACGCGAGGTGCCGGAGGGTTGGTTATTGCTTTTGGTATAGCCCTTTATTTAATTATTCCTTTGGCAGTTTTATTCGGCGACATGTTGGTTAAAGAGTTTGAGGAAAACTCTTCCACTTATTCTACAGAACCTTCTTCTGTAAGTGTGGAATTTGATTGCGGGGGCTTTGACCTGAAAGATCTCTATAGAACCCCTACCATGGCTGCTAACAGGGCTGCTTCACAGGTGGATGGGTTAAGACAACTTTTAAGAGCTTATACTAAAGATGTTTTAATGAGGGGGATTTTAGTGCCTGCTATCGCCCTGCTCTCTTTTGCCAGTTCTCTAAGTGCTTTGGCGGCTTTAGGAGGGGCAGAGATTAATGTCTCTGCATTGGCGAGGTTTATATGATGCTGTGCGAACAGTTTAATGATTTCTTGCTCACCTCTCTCCTGCCTTTAATCGCCACCGCCTCTATGGCCACCGGCATTATAATTGCTTTAGTGCTGTTATTGGGAAGGGCGATAGGCAATTCTCGTTTAAGCGTTTGGGCTAAAGATGAGGTGGTGCAACTCTTCTTCTCCCTTGCCTTTATCTCCTTTGTCCCTCTTTTGGTTAATTTAAGTTGCACCCTAAACGCCAACGATTTCAGAAACATTTTGCTCGAAGAAACCTCTTCAGAGGTGGTAAATCTCTATGATGCGGCTGAACTTTATGTGCTTTCTGCAGCGCGCTATTCGCATGAGGCGTTGGCAGCGGTGAGGTATCATTTAGAGGTGTATGCGGTGCTTTCTGCTTCAAGCGGCTTTGAGTGTGCTTTCTCCTTTTTAGGGTGCTTGTTTGGGTATACTGGAGATAGTTTCTCTCTTTTTGGAGGATACGGAGCCCTTCAATCCGCCCTCTCTCTTTTCTTTAATTTAACTGTTATCTCTCTCATGACTGCCCTTCTTCATTATTTCATCCTTTCTCTCACCTCTAAAGCATTCTTGTTCTTCTTACTTCCTTTAGGCCTCTTTTTCCGCTCTCTGCCTTACATGAGGATACTTGGCTCTGTTCTCTTTGCCCTCGCCCTTTCCTTTATTTTCATTTATCCCCTTCTCCTTTCCATATTTTGGATAGGTAGCGATTTTGTTCTCCTTGTGCCTTCAGAGATCGGCGAGGGCGATGCTTATTTAAGAGCAGAAGAGGATATGGTGGGCCGTGCAGGGGCTGCAGCCGCTTCTTCGGTGGCTGCGTTGGCCAGTTTGGTGCCAGGAGCAGGCACCGAGTTAGCACAGGCCGCAATAAAGGCGTTTTATTTTGATGATGTGGATGAGAGGCCTTATGCAGTGATGGATTTTGCGGTAAGGGCGCTTTTTGCCGCTGTTATCCTACCCACCTTGGCTTTAATAGGCGCGCTTGCTTCCACCGTTTACATTGCAAAATTCTTTGGCCAGCAGGTAGATTTAAGTAGGTTAATGCAGTTGATGTGATAGGATGGCGCTTCCAGATATGTTGGCTTCTTGGGAGGTGGGTTATGTTCCTATTATTGCAGTGGTTTCTCTTACCGCCACTGCCATTTATGCAACGCTGCTAGGGTTTGCCAAAGCTTTTAACATGCCTAATTTAGAGCGTTTTGCTAAATCTGAGTTAGCGCAGGTTATTGCTACGGTGTTGATGACTGCCTTTTTGCTCTTTTTTGTGGGCTCTGCGCTTGAAGTGGCTTCTTCTCTTATAGGTGGAAATATTTACTGCGCCGGCGAATTATATACCTTTGGCGGCTATGAGTTTGACCCTTCTGAAGGTATTGTTTATGAAAACCAACCTTTGAACAAAGCGTTTGAACTTATTAAGTGCAAATTGAGGACAAGGGGTAAAGAAGTGGGCGAATTTATTGACTCTATGTTCCCTCAACTAACGCAAACCAGCCCTCTTCCTTCTCTATCGGGCAGGGCGGCAGAACTTTACATGATCTACTTTCTCTACTACTTCAGCGCGAGCGTTTTAGGGATTCCTATCTATAATGGGCAGTTTGGTTTAGGTGGTGGATGGGCCGGAGCGGCAGGGGGCGAACTTTTAAGCGTTTATGGTTTGGTGGAACAGTCCCGCCTTCTCCTCATGTTTGCGGTAAATGTTTTGGTTGCGATTAACAGCCAATATGCTCTTGTGCTCTATATTCAAAAAACCTTCCTTGCCATTTTCCTGCCTTTGGGTATTCTTTTAAGGTCTTTCTATTTCACAAGAAGTATAGGTGCCCTGTTTATCTCTCTCGCTCTTTCTCTCTATTTTGTTTATCCTGTTGTTTATATTCTTTTGGACCCTGGATTTGCGCCCTCTTCAACAAGCGAAGAAGAACCCGCCCCTTCTTCTGTTTCCTCTTTAGGTTGTGTTAATACCATGAACAGTTTTGCTACTGTTATGTCCTCCTTTGCTTCTGTTCAGCAGCAAACTGCCGCGGTAGGAGAAAGTGAAGGGCAAGCGAGCATTAGCGATTATTCGCGCTTCTATTTAGAACTTTTGATACACCCTCTTGTTTCTCTCTCTATTTCGCTGTTGGTAGCGCGTTATGTGATGCATCTTTTAGGTGGCGATCCTTATGCGTTTGCCCGCTTTGCGGCAAAAGTAATATAAATTTCACAGTGGATTAGGAAGTTATGATAACCTTTCACGCTACTGCGGATCTAAAAAAACTGAGAGAACCTTTAATAATCGTTGGCTTGCCTGGCACCGGCTTGGTCGGAAGTGTGGCTGCTTCCCATCTTATTGACGCGCTTAAAATGAGGTTTTGCGGCTACATTTCTAGCCCTGAATTTGCCCCTCTTGCCGCTATCCATAATTATACTCCCATGCCTGCTGCGCGCATCCATTACTCTTCTAAGCATAATTTAGTAGTTATTCTTTCTGAAATGAGCATTCCTGTTTCCCTCTCTTCGGAGTTGGCTAACAAAATTTTTGATTTTGCGCAAGAACTTAACGCAAGCGGGATAATTTCTTTAGGCGGTATCTCTATAGAAGGCGGTAAAAAGGTGTATGTGGTTTCAAGCGATAAAAGGATTATAAGAGATGTGCGGCCTTATGCTCAACCTATTAGAGAGGGTGCAACCACTGGCGTTACCGCCATTTTGCTCACTAAGGGCACTTTGGAGAAGTTTCCCATCACTACTCTATTGGCAGAATCTGCTGAGGAATATTTGGACCCCGGAGCTGCGGCGCGCGTTTTAAAAACCCTTTCCAAAATTATAGGTGTTCCTATTCCTACAGTGAAGTTAGAGAAAGAGGCAAAAGAGGTTGCAGAGCGCGCTGGCAAAGGGCGTGTTCGCAGAGGAGTTGGTGAAAGCGGGTCTATGTATGGATAGTTTTCTAAAAAGGGCTTTTGAACTTGCTAAAAGGGCTAACCCTTCTCCCAATCCGCAGGTAGGGGCAGTGGTGGTTAAGGACGGCGAGATTGTGGGGGAAGGTTGGCATAAAAAAGCAGGGGGGCCTCATGCTGAAGTGGTTGCGCTTGAGGAAGCGGGAAGGGATGCGCAAGGCGCAACTCTCTATGTCTCTTTAGAGCCCTGCGCCCATTTTGGCAAAACCCCTCCCTGCACCTATTTTATAAAGCGCAGCGGTATTAAGCGGGTGGTTTTTGGGCTCTCTGATGACCCCATTAGCGGCGGGGCTGATGAGTTGCGGGAGAGCGGCATGGAAGTGGAAGGACCTTTTAAAACGCGCCCTCTGCCCCCTCAAATAACTGTCAAAATGGCGGCAAGTTTAGATGGGAAAAGTGCTACTTACACAGGTGACTCTAAATGGATCACTCCTTTGGAGGTTAGGCGCTTGGTGCATAAATTAAGGGCGGTTTTTGACGCGGTGGTGGTAGGTGCAAACACTGTTAAAAAAGATGACCCAGAACTTACCGCGCACGGCATGGGAAAGGATCCTGTGAAAGTTATTTTAGATAGCGATTTTTGCATTAACCCTCGCGCCAGAGTGTTTAAAAAGGGGCGGGTTGTGATTGCATCTCCTCGCCCCTCTCCCTCCTCTTATCCTGCTGAAGTTATTTCCTTTACCAGTTTAAAGCAGTTGGTCGCTCTTTTGAGAGAGCGGGTGGGGGAGCGCATTTTGATTGAGGGGGGTAACAGCGTTAACGCATCTTTTTTCCGCGAGGGTTTGGTGGACCGCTTCATTGTTTTTATAAGCCCTAAACTTATCGGCGGCGATGGCTTGCCTTTAATCGGCCCGTTGGGAATAAAGAAAATCGCACAGTGCGAAGAGTTTGAAATAAAAAAGATTAGGTTTTTTAAACGTCATGTTGTGCTTGACTGTTATCGCTGACATTCACTGCAGCTTTTTCTTCACTTTCTTCTTCACTTCCCTCCTCTTTTTGTTCAACAATTCTTTCTATCTCACGAAATCTTAGCACTGAACCTATATCATAATCTGCTGGCCTATTACCATAAACATCTAAGGGCCCTTCTCTATTATATCCCAAACTTTCCATTTTTTCGAGAAACTCGCTAAATTCGGGTGTGTATTCTCCCTGCATAAAGGCATAGTGCATTAATGTTCTCCCCTCTTTATCTACTGTTTGAGGGTTCCAGCTTTTGGCTATTTCTAACGCTTTTTCATAGTTGCCTAAAGCAAGGGCTTCTTCAAACTTTTTGACCAGTGCCTCACACATGGTATGGAATTTTTCTTCTCTTTTGTTATCTTCCTGTTGTAGTTTTTTCTTCTCTTCTTCCCTCTTTCTCCTTTCTTCTCTTCGTGCTTCTTCTTCCAAAGCGTGAAGTAAATAGTTATCTATTATCGCAGATGTAGGTGTTAGATCTCCCTTCCAACTAAGCAATAAAAGCAATTCCATTGCTCTTCTATTCCTTCTTTCGTATGCTCTTACAAATAAGGGAGTGCCATCTTCAAGCATGTATCGCGCATGGTCTGTGATGTGTGTGATGTTTGTCTTTTTCCCATTAGCAAGCTTCTTGAGGGCTTTTAAAGAGTTTCTTTTTGATGACGCCCCCTTCTCTATTTTAAGGGCCACTCGAGACGACCTTATCATAAACCCGCAAAGGGAAATAAAAACTCCTATTCCCACTGCACCGATAAGAGGTGCTCCCTGCATTAAGAACATGCCTGTCACTACCAGAGGAATTATTATTGTTCGTGTCAGTAGAGCCCACCTATTGCTTACGCCTCTATAGTGCCTATTGCTTACGTCTCTATAGTGTCTTTCTAGATCTCTACTTTCTATATCCAGGCTTCTAAACTCCTTCTTTCTATCTTGATATATTCTGAAAAAAACAAGGTAAAGCTCTTCATTGCTCAACTTGTGGAGATTTGCTATTGCATTCTTCATTGATTGTTCGCTTCCTTCTCTTAACCACTTTTCCATTTTATCTACTAAGCTCTCTTCTTGCTTTCTTCCTGTTTCTACTCTGTATCTAACTATAGCGGCTCTTTGCTCCATTTCTCCGTCTGTTTGAGGGTTTTTTGCTGCAAAGAGCTTCTTTACTTCGTTTAGAGAAGGGGTTGCTCTGGATAGTTTTGGCTCTCTTGGGCGGTATTCTTCGTATCCACAGTAGTACTCGCGGTATGGATCAGAGTAGTCGTAGCGGTGATAATCTCTTTTTATCCCACGCATTTTTACTTTCCTCATGTTATTATATATGTTTATTTATGTTTAAAAAATCTTTTCTTTAAAGCTGATCGCACATGCTTCAAAAGCATTCTTTTCTCTGCAGAGGCCACGATGCGCCTTGTTCTTTCCACTGCGTCGGGATTTACTGAAATGCTGGTTATTCCAAATTCCACCAATTTTTCTGCGAACTCGGGATAAACAGAGGGCGCCTGACCGCAAAGCGAGACAGTAACGCCGTGCTTGTTGCAGCGCTCTATCACATGCCTTATTGCCCTTAAAACCGCTTCATTTCTTTCATCAAAATCGCGCGCCAACTCTCTATTATCTCTATCAATCCCTAAAATCAGTTGCGTCAGGTCGTTGGTGCCTATGGAAACGCCATCTATACCTTCTTCACAGAACTCATCTATTAAAAATACGGTGCTGGGCACCTCTACCATTATCCACAATTTAAAATCTCTTTTAAACAACCCTGCCTCTCTTACCATCCCCTTTATTTCTCTCAATTCCTCCACGGTGCGCACAAAAGGTATCATAAGCCATAGATTCTTCAACTTAAACTCTTCGCGCACCTTTTTTATTGCCTCCAACTCCATTCTAAACACGTCCGGCTCTCTCGCATAGCGCGAGGCGCCTCTGTAGCCGATCATGGGGTTTTCTTCGTGCGGCTCGTACTTTTCCCCTCCTTTGAGGTTGCGGTATTCGTTGGTTTTAAAATCAGTTGCGCGATACACCACCGGGCGCGGATAGAAAGCCGCAGCAAATCTGCGCAGCCCTTCTGCCAACCTTTCTACATACTCTTTCTCCCTCCCTTCTTCTATCACTTTTTTAGGATGTTCGCCTATCTGCGCCAACATAAATTCTGCGCGCAAAAGCCCTACTCCATCTACAGGATATTTAGCTATTTTCTCTGCCTGCTCCACATCTGCCAAATTCACATATATTTTTGTTCCTGTAATGGGCGCGGACACTGTTTGCGCCACCACTTTCTTAACCTCCTTTTCCTCGCCTGTCACAAACCCTTCATATACCAACCCTCTCTCTCCATCTACTGTCACTTCCATGCCGTCTTTAAGCAGTTTGGTTGCTTCTCCTGTGCCCACCACGCAGGGCACCCCCAATTCTCGGGAAACAATGGCTGCATGGCTGGTCATCCCTCCTGTATCTGTTATAATAGCCGCCGCTTTTTTCATGGCAGGCACAAAATCAGGGGTGGTCATTTCTGTAACCAGCACCTCTCCGCTTTGCATTTTGCTTATCTCTTTCGCGCTTTTTATTATTCTCACACGGCCCATTCCTAAGCCCGGGGAAGCGCCCAACCCTTGCAAAAGCACCTTCCCCTCTTTTTTAGCGCTCTTCTGCTTTATCTTTGCCTCTTTTTTAAGGGTGGTTATGGGGCGCGATTGCACTATGTACAAATTCCCTCCTTCAAACGCATATTCAATATCTTGAGGAAACCTATAATGGTCCTCAATTTTTTTGCACACCTTTGCCAATTCCTTTATCTCGCTGTCTGAAAGTTTTTGAAGCCCGCGCGCCTCTTCCTTAATCTCCACATGCTGGTTTTTGCCGTTTACCCGCACAATCATCCAGGGCTGTTTGCTTATTTTTTTATCCACTATCTCAAAAGTTCTCTTGTCTACTTTATAGGTGTCAGGTGTTATCTTGCCGCTTACCACCACCTCGCCCAGCCCATACGCCGCTTCTATGGACATGATGTTGGGGTCCTGAGAAAGCGGGTCTACCGTAAACACCACCCCCGCCTTCTCGCTTTGCACCATCTTTTGCACCACTGCGGCCAGAGCCACTTTCATATGGTCAAAACCGTTTTCCTCTCTATAAAAGATGGCGCGCGGCTCAAATAGGGAAGCCCAGCATTTTTTAACCGCTTCCACCACAGCGTCCGCGCCTTTAACATTAAGGAAAGTGGATTGCTGTCCTGCAAAGGAGGCGTTGGGAAGGTCCTCTGCAGTTGCTGAACTGCGCACCGCAACATATTCTTCCCTTCCCCCTATTTCATTCAACCGCTTATATGCTTCTCTTATCGCTTTTTCTACTTCCTTGGGTATGGGAGATTGAAGGATGAGCTCTTTTATTTTCTCAGACGCCTTTACCAACTGCTCATGATCATTAATATCTGTCTCTTTCAATATCTCTGCTATTTTCTCTTTTATGTGGTTTTTTTCCAAATGCTTAAAATATGCGCCGCTCGTGGTGCAAAAGCCGTTAGGAATAGGAAAACCATTCTGAAACATCTCTCCCAAATTTGCCCCTTTCCCTCCAACCTCTGCCACATTTTCTTTACTCAACTCGCTGAACCACATTACATCTTTCATGCCATCACCCTATCAAAAAACCAAAAGAAAATTTAAAAATAAGAGTTTTGATTTAAAGTTTCCTACATCTCCCATTTAAAGGAAACTGTTTCCTAAAAATCTTACTTTTAGGAAACAACCTTCTTATTCATAAATTTTTAAGAGTGGTTCTAACCAATGGGTCTGCAATTATATATTTTCCATCTTTTTCTATGATAAATGAGTGTTCTTTCAATTTCTTCAGCGCTTTTGACAAAAAGCCGCGCGAGTGCGTAAGTTTTTTAGAAATAAGATAGGAGTTTATCTGCTCCCATGTAGAAAGAGAATAGGTAGCCATCCCTTTCAATATCTCCATATACGCTTTTTTATTCCTCTGTCTCTCCAAGAATTCAAAAAGTTCATCTGCCACTATGCTTTGTGCAAGTTTTTCCACCTCTTCCAGCGCTTCACCATGGCTTTTTTCCACTCTTTTATGGCCATAAAGGGTAAGCCACCCCATAAACCCACCTAACCTATTTACTGCTTCATTTAATTCCTCCATCGGAACGCTTTTCCCCACCTCTTCAAACCCCCTCATGAGAAAGGTAAGCGCTTTGGCGCGGGAAAGGGGGTGGAGGGTAATTTCATAATAGGAACGCCCTTTAAGTGCTTTAGAACCGTTGTTTTTCCCTATCAATCTTTCCAACAGCCCTATTTGAGAGCCCGCGATTATGGTGGTTAGCGATGGAAGGCGGTCGTAGATATAGGCGAGCCATCTATCAAAGCCGTAAGAGAGCAACAGTTGTGCTTCATCTATAAATAAAAGCGCCTTTATTCTGCTCTTTCTTATTACCTCTTCGCTATCTTCCTCCTCTTTTAGGGAAAGGGCGATGTGGGGTAAATTTATCTCTTTAATCTCTATGCGCGAGAAAAGGGAAAGTTTGAAAGCAAGGCGCTTCATGGTTTTATTGAGCAGGGCCGCCATTCCTTCTTTTGAATGAACTGCCCTGCAGTCAATCCATTCGTAAGGCCTGTTTAAGCTATTTGCAACCACCCCCATCAAACTGCTCTTCCCCACTCTCCTTAGCCCTTTTATGACTATCAACCGCTCCCTTCTGATTGCTTTAACAACCCCTTCAAACTCCTCTTCATAATTAAAAAAATCCTTTCTATCTGTTTTGGGCGCAGTGTCAAAGTACATATTCCTTTTTTCTCCTTAACTCCTTTTAAAGTTTCCTACATCTCCCATTTAAAGGAAACTGTTTCCTAAAAATCCTGCTTTTAGGAAACTCTTCTATTCCATTGCTCTTGCCTTGCTTCTTGCCCTTTTTGAACCAACCTTTTTAAACCCTTTTTTATCTTTATTACACAACTACCTTACTTATCCGCCTGTTATAGCGAAGCGACCGTGGTCTACCGGTATGACTCGAGATTGCCAATCTCGCAGACCGGGTTCGATTCCCGGCGGTCGCACTTCTCTCTTCTTTATTCTATTTTTTTCAGCCCTTGCCACCAATTATCTGGGTCTGAGTTTTTTATGGCTTGAAGGAGACGCTTTCCCTCTTCTGTTTTTATTCTTTTAGAAATGTTTGTTAGCCAGGATTGGGCACGCTCCCTGCCCAGATATTCCATTGCCTGAAGAGCGCATTCCAGCAGGTCTGCATCTTTCAGCACCTTCCCCTCCTCTTCATCCAACTCTAAATTGTCCCACAGTTTTTGGAGGGTGGGTGGGAGAAGCGCTTTTTGTTCTTCCTCTACCTTTGCGGTAGCGTTTTTATTATCTATATATCGCGCGGTTATTTTGTTTAAATCTAAAATGCGCGTTTCGTGGATATCGTGGAGCACCGCTGCGCTGCATATTTTCCAACAGCGCTCCTCTTCAAAGCCGCGCAACCTTGCGAGAAAGAGCGCTATGAGAGCAACCCGCCAACAATGGGATGCCACACATTCAGGCGCCGCCACCCTTTCAATAAGCCACCCGCTTCTTACCACTCTTTTGAGCATCCCTGCCTCATAAAAAAAGTCCAACAGTTTTTGCTCCTTTATCTCCATGTTGGAACATCTAAACAAACTTTTTAAAAAACATTTTTACATAAAAGCATATATGCACAAACAATCCTCCACCGTTCTTCTTACCGACGCCGCCTCGCGCATTTTGGGCGAGTATAAGCGGTTGAGAAGGACTAAACGATTATATAAGCAAAGGCAGCGCGCATTTTTAAGGGCCGTGGAAAAAGCAGAACAGCGCCTTGCAGCCATGGAGGAAAAAGGCGAGCTGGACGCAAAGGTTGTCCATCCTGTCCTTTACGCTCTCCAAGCAGCAAAAGACTGCCTTCCTTATAAGCTTTTAGAAGATATTACTGATAGGCAGTTGGCAAGCGTCCGCCGCCTTTTCTTCCCCCTCTTCTTATCCTTTCTCTCCCCATCTGCCTTTTATTTAAAATTCTGCCGCGCCTTTTTAGAGCACCATTACCGCATTTTGGAAGATTATAGAAACTCGGCAGAATGGCTCCACACCTCAAATGTTGCGTTGAAAGAAGCGGAAGTGAAGTTAAGAAGCATGAACGCGCCTTTCTTAAGCGACATCGCCAATCGCCTTGCAGAGATAGGTGATGAGGTGAGGTACTATAGAAGGCGCTTTGAAGAGGTGGTTAAAGACGAGAGGCGCATGGTACAGGAAATTAAAAGTTTGATGGGCTTAAAAGCAAAGAGAGGGCTGCTTTATGTGGTGCAGGAGAGGTTGATGCGCTATGGCAACCATAACGAAGTTGATTAGTCAAGAACGCCAATGGAGAAGGTGTTTTAGGGGCCATTATGCGCGTTTTGGCCGCTCTTTCAAGCATTTCACCAAAGCGGAAAATCTTTTAGATGCAGATATGAGGTACACCTTTGATAGGATGAGAAATAGGGTTTTGGTTCTTATAGATGAGGAAGAAGACCTGCACAAAAAACATGCGTTGAACCAATATTTGGCGCATTTAGACAAGTTTTACTACACTCTTCATATTATGCGGGAAAAAAGCAAGGATAGAGAGATAGGAAAAAGCTTGGTTTCGCTGATCCTTAAAATGGAAATAAATACTTCTCTTACTCTAAAGAAGTTTAGGAAAAGTTTGTGGAAAAGCAGTTTGTTGCCTGAGTTTTTGGGTTTTGCGCAGGGATGGAGGGAGCGGTTAGATGCTGAGATAAATGAAGTGATGAGAAAAATCGGGGAACATTCTTTATTTGTTTCTTCCATGGAGAGGGAAATCGTAGATGCTGCTAAATCGTTAAGGAGGTTTTCAGATATTGTGCCAGGGATCTGGGTTGAAGAGGATATGGAGGAAATTAGAAGATTAAGTGGAGTGGTTAGTAAAATATATGAAAAAAGGGCAGAGTGTGAGTTGGAGCTTTTGGAATGCATCGGCGCTTCCAATTTAGAAATATTAACCAAGAGAAGCGCTACTCTTTCCTCTCCTATAAAAAAGGGTCGGGCTATATTCACCGAACCTTTTGTTTTTATGGGAGAAAAACTTTCCTTTATATGGAAAGGAGTAAAGGCACACCCCTATTTAACCGCATGGATGTTTACCGGCAGCACCTTTGCGGTTTCTGCTTTGGGCTACACATTCCTCAATCTTTCCTATCTCTCTCCTCTCATTGATTTTTCTTTAAAAGGTATCGCCTTTCTTTCTCTTGTAGAGGTAGCGCGCCTTTTATGGAAAACTTCAAAAAACATTTAAATGTTAAACGAATAAAGATGTCGGTGGTTGTTTGACAGAGTTAAAGCGGTTGTTTAGGTGTGCGCAATGCGGCAAAGAAGCGTCTTTTTATGTTTCCAGCGACATTCCTCTTTTTGAGGTGATGGTGGCGGGCAGGTGTGAGTGCGGTACCGCTCTTCAGCTTAATTATAGCGTTGCAGAACTGCAGCAAAAGCCCAATCCAGAGGTTCCGAGCGATGCGCTTAAAGATATTATAGAGGGATAGCGCGGGCGGTTGATTGGTGTTAGGATAGATGATTAGGGGCTGGTTGGTGGAGAGAGGTTGAGGTGCGCTAACGAAGGGATTATCTCATCGGGTTTTATTTTGCTCTTTGCTATGTCCTCTTTTTTTGCAATACCAGAAAGCACCAAAATGCTTTTCAGCCCGAACCTTTTTGCAAAATATATGTCTGTATCTAACCTATCTCCCACAACCACCATTTCTTCCTCCCCCATCATCTGTTTAAGGACTTTGTAAATAAACTCGTATGGTTTCCCTAACACAAGCGCTTTTTTGCCGCTTGCCCTTTCTATTGCAGCCACAATCGCGCCTGCCCCCGGCCTAATGCCTTCATGCGTTGGATAGGTTGCATCATCATTTGCCGCCACTATTTGAGCACCTTTAAGGGTAAGGGTAAGCGCATGTGCCAACTTCTCATAATTAAACGCTCTATCCAGGCCTACCGCAACCACTTCTCCCTCTTCGCTTAGCGCCACTCCCTCCTGCGCCAACTCCTTCCTTAAACTCTCCTCTCCTATAAAATAAACGCGCTTTTTCCTCTCTTTTAAAAACAGTACTAGGGCGTAAGCGGCTGAACATACCTCATCCTCTCTTGCCTTTACCCCCATTTCTGAGAGTTTTCGCGCTAAATCCTTTCTGCTCCTTGTGGAATTGTTGCTGAAAAAGAGCACTTTGTGCCCCGCTGCCCTTATCTCATCAATTTTTTGTGCAGCGCCCTCAATGGTCTTCAGCCCTCTATAAACGGTGCCGTCCAAATCAATTAAATAAACGGTCATGGATGTATTTAGGGCAACGCAATATAAATTTTTAAAGGGGGGTGTTTAAACCATATTTATGGCAAAAAAAATCATGATGCCTTTCAGTTCTGCGGGCATTCTTACCACAGGCGCAGATGTTAAAAGCGGCGGTATTGAGGTAACACCTATGCAGGTGGTAGCCGCTACCGTCATTCTTGTTATTGTGGTAAAATTAGCGCATGTTTTAATGTGAGGTGCGCACCGAACATCCCTTTTCCACCGCGCATTTTGTCCCTTCTTTGTCTATTTGTATGGTGGTGTGAGCCACATTCATATCTTTAAGTATCTCCTCCACTTTATGCCTCACCTCTACCGCTTCCTTTACCGATTTTTCGCTTACCACGATGTGCAGAGTTGCGAAAGTAAGGTCAGAGCAGGCGCGCCACACATGCACATCATGCACATCTTTAACCTCCTTCAACTGCTTCACCCTCCTCTTTATCTCATCTACTGCCAACTCTTTTGGCGCTCTGTCCAAAAGCATCGCGCCTGATTTCCTTAAAAGGCGGTAAGCGCTTATTGTTATAAGTATAGCGATACCTATGCTCACCAAGACATCCACTTCATACATACCTGTAAATAGTATTATAAAGGCGCTTGTTATCACACCCACCGAAGAGAGCGCATCCCCCATTGCATGCAGAAAAGCAGAGCGCACGCTTAAATTTTTATGGGTGTGGAGGAGATAGACCACATAGAGATTTCCCAAAAGCCCGAAACTTGCGGTTGCAAGCAGTGAAAATGGCTCTATTTTGCGCACATTCTCCCATCTTTCCAATGCTTCTTGCACAATTAAAATGGCCATTAAAAGCAGGAGGAAGCCGTTAAAAAACGCTGCTAAAACCTCCATTCTGTGGAAGCCGAAGGTTTGCCTGTTGCTGGGTGCAAGAGATGCAAAATAGAGCGCGGTTAAAGATGCGCCCAACGCTACCAGATCTGAAAATACATGACCGCTATCGCTCAGCAGCGCCAAACTGCCTGAAAGATAGTATCCTACCAACTGCACTATCAGCACGCTTAATGTTATCATAAAGCCATAAGAAAGTGCTTTCAGCCCGCGCATAGGTTATATAAAGGTTTAAATAATTTAAAGGTATTTAATGTAAGCGATTTTTGTATAGGTGGAATTATGTATGATGTCATTGTGGTGGGTGCAGGACCTGGTGGCTCCTCAACTGCTGGCTTCTTGGCAAAAAAGGGCTTTAAGGTGCTTTTATTAGATAGGGCTAAATTCCCTCGTGATAAGACCTGCGGCGATGGGATAAGCGGAAGGTCGGTGCAGGTGTTGAGCGAGTTAGGGGCATTGGAGCATTTTAAGGATGTGGAGCATCAGGATATGTACGGTGTTACTTTCTCTTCACCTGAAGGGGTGGTGGTGCCCATAAGCGCTACCAAATCTAAGAACAGCCCTCCTCCCGGCTTTGTGTGCCGAAGGTTTGTGTTTGATAATGTGCTTTTTGAACATGCAAAGCGGTTAGGTGCAGAGGCGATAGAGGAATTTTTAGTAACAGATTTGATCATGGAGAATGGCTATGTGGTGGGGGTGAAAGGAAGGCACGAAGGCAAGGAGAAGGAATTCCGCGCCAAAGTGGTGGTGGGTGCAGACGGTGCAGGCGGCATTACTGCAAGGAAGTTAGGCGCTTATAATGATGATGAATCTCATCAAGCCGCAGCGGTGCGCGCTTACTATGAGGGCGTGGAAGGGATGGAAGATAAGATAGAGTTGCATTTTGTAAAAGAAAGCTTGCCCGGCTATTTCTGGATCTTTCCCCTTCCTAATAAAAGGGCTAATGTGGGTATAGGGATGCTGGTAAGCGAGATGAAGAAAAAGAAAATAAATTTGGTAAAAACCATGGAGAAGATTATTCAAGAAAACCCTATGTTTAAAGAGCGCTTTAAGAATGCTAAGAGAATTTCTCCTGTTAAAAGCTGGATTCTTCCCTTAGGTTCAAAGCGCGTGAAGAATTATGGAAATGGTTATGTGCTTGTGGGTGATGCCTCCTCATTAATAGACCCCTTCTCTGGAGAAGGGATAGGAAACGCCCTCACCAGCGGTAAGATTGCTTCAGAAGTTATAGCAAAGGCGCTGGAAGAAGGAGATGTGTCAGAAGCGCGTTTGGCTGAATACCATAAGAGGTTGTTTGATTTAATCGGTGATGAACTTAATACCAATTACAACATGCAGCGTTTGGGCCGCTTTGAGTTCTTGCTTAATTTGGTGATTAGAAAGGCGCAAAGGAGCAGGGAGATACAGGAAGAAATCTCCCGCGCTCTCCTCAACCCTCAGGAGCATAAGAAGTTTGTGAAGTTGGACTTCTATTTGAAGGTGCTTTTAGCGTGAAGGAATATGGGTTAATAGTTATTGGTGCTGGCTCTGGCTTAGATGTTGCTGCGGCCGCTTCCCGCAAATGGAAGGTTGCATTGGTAGAGGAAGGGCCGTTGGGAGGCACCTGTCTTAATAGAGGGTGCATACCCACCAAAATATTGGCGCACATTGCAGAAGTCATTGACACTATAAGCAGCGCCCATAAATTTGGCATTAGTGTAGAAAGCGCAGAGGTGGATTTTTTAAAGGCGATGAGCCAAAGTTGGGTGGTAGATAGAGAGGCGGCAAAGATTGAGGAAGGGGTAAAAACCAACCCTAATATTGACTTATATAAAGGGAGGGCGGAATTTATAGATGAGCACACTATCGCGGTGGGTGAGAAGGAAATAAGAGGGGAGCGCATAGTTATTGCTGCAGGCACGCGGCCTGCTGTTCCTCCCATTAAAGGCCTGGAAGAAGTTCCTTATATGACAAGCAGGGAAATCTTGAGAATAAATTATTTGCCGCGAGAATTGGCGGTGGTTGGCGGGGGATATATAGGCGTGGAGTTAGGTAATTTTTTCCGCGCAGTAGGTTCAAAAGTAAAGGTGCTTCAAAGAAGGGATGTATTGGTTCCTCATGAAGACAAAGATGTGGCGCGCTTTTTTACCGAAAAATTCTCCGCCCTTCATGAAGTTTTTCTTAACTTTTCTACTGAAGAGGTTGAGAAAAAGGGGGAAAAGGTGCTTTTGCACTCTAAGGACGGCAGGGTAGTGGAGGCAACCGACCTTTTGGTGGCAACAGGAAGAAAACCCAATACTGATATTTTAAAGGTGGAGCGCGCTGGTGTGAAGGTAAATGAGCGCGGCTTTGTGGTCTGCGACCAAAGAATGAGGACCAATAAGGAGCATATTTGGGCGTTGGGAGATATTGTGGGACGCTATCAATTTAAGCATGTTGCCAACGAGGAGGCGGTGTGCGTTATTAGAAATCTTTTTGGAAGGGAATGCGAAATGGATTATAGAGCGGTCCCTCATGCTATATTCTCCACCCCTCAGGTGGCGGGTGTGGGGAAAACAGAGCAGGAGTTGGAGGGGGGGAATTATTTAGTGGGCAAATATAATTATGAAAATACAGGCATGGGGTTGGCGCTTAAGGAAGAGGGGTTTGTTAAGATGCTGTGCGATTATGAAGGCAATATTTTAGGTTGCCATATAGTTGGCCCTCATGCCTCTTTGCTTATTCATGAAGTGCTGGTCTCTTTAAGAAGCGGGAGCGGGAATGTGAAGGACCTTTTAAACACAATCCATATCCACCCTGCGCTTAATGAGGTGGTGCAGCGGGCGGCGGCAAACATTTAAATGAGAATCTTTCAACTATCTTTATGCCCGAAGCGCTTTTTGTCCTTTTAGGCGCGGCTGTCCTTATAGTCCTCCTCACTTGGCTTATTTATGTTCTTATAAAAGGATTGGTGCGACTTTTGATAAGTTCGGTTGCCGCAGTTCTTCTCACCCTTTTACTCCAATTTTTAGGCATTCCTATTAAATTAACGCTGCTCAACATCCTTCTCATCGTTTTTTTAGGTCTGCCCGGCCTTTTGATTGCGCTTTTTGTTTCCTTGCTTTAGGGCGGTGTAAAATATTAAAACCTAAAGCGCGCTATAATTTTTAGATGCTGAGCATTATTATCCCTACTCTCAACGAAGAAGAATGGATCGGCAAACTTCTCACGCAACTGAAGGAGCAGGTGAGAGAGGGGGATGAAATTATTGTGGTAGATTCTGAGAGCGAGGACCGCACCGTAGAGATCGCTGAGCGGTTTGGGGCGCGGGTGATAAGGTGTGGGAGGAATGGGAAAGGAGAGGCCTGCACCTTGGGCGCAAAACATGCTAAGAACGATATTGTGGTGTTTTTGGATGCTGATTGTATAATTGCAGGGGATTATTTAGAGAGAATTAGAAGTCATTTTAAGAAGGGGGTGGTGGCGGTGGGCGGTTTAGACCTTTATTTAAGCGAGTCGCGCCCCCGCAAATGGCTTTACGACACTTATTCTAAAGGGGTGTTCTATTTAAGCAAAATCCACAACCGCCTTACCAAAGAGTGTTGCTTCCCTTCAAACAATGCGGCCTTTAAGCGCGAGGCATTCTTGGCATGCGGCGGCTACCGCTCTGTGGTATGTGAGGAAGCAGATTTAATGAGGAGGTTTAAAAGCCACAATGTTATCTATGACCCGCGCTTAGTTGTTCTGCTCTCTGACAGGCGCTTTAAGCAGCACGGCTTTCTAAACACCCTTGCGTTATGGGCAAAAGGCCATCTCAAACTTATTTTAGAGGACGGCCTTAAGTCCCATGATTATAAAAAGGGGTATTAAAAGAGTTAGTTTTATAAATCTTCTATTTTTTAAACTTGTGATGAGGCCCTATCCTTTAGTTGCGCTTTTATTTCTTTCTCTCTCTTACGCTGCAATTATAAACAGTTGCCAGTCCATCACTGCGTCTGGATATTATGAATTGGGCAACTCTTTGACAGATGGCGGCACCCCTTTTGGCTCTTTTGATGTTTGTATAAGAATAGCAAGCGATGATGTTACTCTTGACTGCAAAGGATATAACATCACCGATAATGCGCCTTCTATAAGCTATGCTGCGGTTGCTATGGATAGCGTAAAAAATATCAACATCCAAAATTGCGTTTTTGAGCGCTATAACCATACCATCCATATTCAGAACTCTAAGAACATTGTTATACGCAATTCTCTCTTCTACCCTCCTGCGCCCGCTTCGCCTTCTGTGCATTCACGCTCTATCTATGTGGACGCTTCCTCTTTGGGCGACAATATTTCGGTCTCTAATGTAACATTTAAAGGAAATGAAAGCGCAACCGCTGCCTTTGCTTTTTATGGGAACGGCGCCAATGTTACCATCACCAACTCTACATTCTATAAATACTTTTTTGCGTTGGAGGTGGTGGGAGGCGTTGAGAATTTGACCATAAGCCGTAACAGTTTTAATCAAACTTTCCCTGTTCCTACTGTGGTGGAATATCTGCCCATTACAAACTTCAACACCACACGCTTTGTAAGGAACCGCATTTTTAGTTGCAAAGTTCGTTGTTTGCGGCCTCAAGGGGGAAGGTGGTTCATTGAGCATAATTTGTTTGAACTTGACCCTGTAGGCGCACACCCTATTCTTGCGATAAACAACAATCTACTTCTCGTTTACAATAATACTTTTATAATCAAAAACTACACCGCTCTCTCTCCTTTTGCCTTAGCGATAGGTTTGCAGGATGTTAATTATACTAATATAACGAAGGCATATATAGAAGGAAATGGGTATGCTGTAGGTGGTGTGGGCAGCGGGCCTGGCAGCTCTATCAACACCACCTATATTGAGCATGTAGTTATGAATAATATCACAGGGAGAGGGATTGGGTTGGCTGATGTGAAAAAATTGGTGGTAAATGATGTAAATATAAGCTATGTTACGCCTTTAGGGCCTTTTGGCATTGGCCTTCTTTTTGCTAATGTGGGCGGGGATGTTGCAAATGTCCGCATTAAGGGCGCTCCTCAGGGTATGGTTTTTGACAAAAACAACAACATTACTTTTAATAACATAATTATGGAGAATGGCTCTTTAGGGGTGTGGGTGTTTGAGTTTGCAAGCTCGCCTTCTAATCTTACTTTCAACAACCTCACTGCAGCGCATTTTGACACTGCCATGAAGTTGGCTTCTTTCTATAACCTCACAATAAGAAATGGCCACTTTTATAACACTTCCACCGGCATCTGGGTTGCCTCTTATCCGTTTTTACCTGCCCTTAACCGCAACTTGGTATTTAATATTGCATTTGATAGACCTGCTGACGGCTTCACTGATTACACTAATCTAAGCTTAGTTGATGTGGTGTCTGGAAGTGAATCCTACAACATTTCCTGGTCCCCTCCTGTGCCTCCACCCCCCAACCTTACATCCTTTAATAACAAGTACATAGAAATAATTAATGCCACTCCCACAAGCATAGACACTGTGGAGTGGCATTGGTTAGACAGCGAATTGGGAAGCTTTGATGAAACAGCATTTGAGTTGTGGAGTTATAACGGGACAAATTGGACTATGAGGAGCAACACTCCAGACACAGTGCTTAACAAATTCACTTTAGCACCTCTTAACCAATTTAGCATCTTTGCCATTCTTGCCCCTCCGCCCACGCCCAGCGACGGAGGAGGCGGAGGAGGAGGTTTGGACAATCTTAATGTAGAACTATACACCGAGTGTAATTACAGCTATGTGAATGTAACATCAGGCGGAAATGCAGTAGATGGGGCATCTGTGCTTATAACAGACCTTTACGGCCTGCCTGTTGCTTCAGGGCAGACAGATAGCAACGGCATTCTGGGCTTTGCATCCTCCTGTGGTCAGGACCTTTGGATTAGAGTGAGCAAGAGCGGCTATTATCCTGAAAGCATAATAAGAAGCACCATTGACTGCTCTCAATGTGTAAGCCCCTGCCCGCCGGGCCAACAGCTTATAAATGGCAGTTGCCAAAGCCCACCCCCGCCAGATTGCGGCTGCGGCTATTTTGATGCTGATTTGCAGCAATGCGTAGCATTCCAATGCTGCTCTGATGCTGATTGCCCTCAGGGCTATGGCTGTGTGGATAACAGCTGCCAACCCCAGGGCTGTTTAAGCAATGAGGATTGCAGAGAGGAGGAGTACTGCGATATCCCGCCCAATGCTTTGGTGGGCAGTTGCAAGCAGGTGGAGGGGGTGTGCGGCTATCCCGCTAACCACACTTGGATTATGTATGAGTGTGGAGAGGAAGAGGGCTGCCCCTCGTGCAGCAGAGGGGTTTGTGAGAACAGGCAATGCATTATTTACAGCATAGAATGCCCTGAGCAGGTGCAGGAGGGAGAGGAGATTGTGTGCGAGGTGAGGCGGGATGGCAGTTTATGCAGCAACTGTGAGGTGCTGGTTAAAGACCCGGAGCAGGTGAGGAGAAGCTTTGCTACAGACAGCCAGGGGCTGCTTAGGATTAAGGCAGAAAAGATAGGGGCTTATCTCTTTGAGGTGGGCGGCTCTACTGCAACCACAGAGGTTTATAGAATAATAAAGGAGAAAGAGGAGGGGGTGCCTTGGCTGCAAATATGCTTAGCGGTGTTGGCGCTGCTGCTGCTTGCGCTCTGGTGCTGGAGGAGGAAGAAGGCAGAGGAAGAGAGGATAAAGAAGCTTTATAAAGAAGGGAAGATTAGCAAGAGGGCGATGGAGAGGATGCTGGAGGAGTTGAAGAAAAAGCACTGCTGGGAGAAGTTTGAGGAGGAGGAAGAAAAATTAAAATAAAACCACTCCCGCAGGCCATTTAATCAAACCTTTACCCCAAAAACCCCAAACCGTACGCTCTTCCTCAGGTGTTTTTGATCAAACTTTTGACCTTAGAATAACAGTAGAAAAAAGTTTGAGGGGAAAAGGATAAACATTTTTAAACCCCTCGGGGTATATGAAATATTGCGCGGCCTTTTTAGGCGCCTCATTATGAGGTCCCCGCTGAGCAAAAAAGGGGCGACGCGCGGAGTTGGTGTGTGTGGTGGATATTAGAAGACCGAGAAGAGGTTCAATGGCGTTTAGGCCAAGAAAGAGGGCTGAACATCAGCGCATAAATTGGGTCCCTCATCCTGAAAAAAGAGTGTTGGGATTTGCTGGTTATAAAGTAGGGATGGTTCAACTTGCTTACATAGATGATAGCAACAGCCCCACTAAGGGACAGGAAGTGGTAGGCGCAGGCACTGTGGTAGAGGTCCCTCCTTTAACAGTGTATGGAATGCGCCTTTATGCAGGTAAGCGCTCTATAGGGGATGTTCTTACAGAGGATGAAAATATTCTTAAAATGCTTGGCGGCAAGCATAAGGCGGGCTGTGAGGGAAAGGCAGAAGATGTGCGCCTTCTCGCTTTTACCGCCCCCTCTAAAACAACTATAGGTAAAAAGCATATTGAGCGTTTAGAGATTGGGTGCGGTGGGGGAAGCGTGGATGAGAAATTAGAGTTGGCGCGCTCCCTTTTAGGAAAGCAATTGCGCTTTTCTGATGTGTTTAAGTCGGGCGAATATGTGGATGTGGTGAGTATCACTAAAGGAAAAGGTTGGCAGGGCGCAGTTAAAAGGTTTGGTGTAAAAAAGCAACGGAGAAAGGCAACAGGTAGAGTGAGGCATGTTGGTACTTTAGGTCCTTTCCACCCTCCTTATGTGATGTACACCGTTCCTCAAGCAGGGCAGATGGGCTACCATAAGCGTACAGAATTGAATAAAAGAATAATGCTCATGGGTGATGACCCTTCTAAAATAAACAGGCCGGGCGGCTTTGCGCACTATGGAGTGGTGAAAAATGATTATGTGGTGCTTAAGGGCTCCATTCCTGGCCCTGCCAAGCGGCTTGTTAAAATGCGCCTTGCGGTGAGGCCGCCCACTAAAGATGTGAAAGAGGTTAAGGTGAATGAGGTGATCTTGTGAAAGTGCCTTTATATTCTTTAGAGGGAAAAGAGATTGACCAAATAGCGCTTCCCGCCCTATTCCAAACTCCTTTGCGTCCTGATTTGATAAGAAGGGCGGTGCTAAGCGAAGAAAGTTATGAAAAGCAGCCAAAAGGCAATTATAGATATGCAGGTTTAGAAACCTCTGCTAAATACCGCGGTAGAAAGGACACTTACGCAACCATTAAAAATAGAGGTATTCCTCACCTTCCGCATGAGGTGCTTCCTAAAGGGCGCTTTGGTAAAGTTAAAAGGGTGCCTCATGCGGTGAAAGGAAGACGCGCCCATCCCCCTAAAGTGAATAAAAAGATTCACGAAGAGATTAATAGAAAGGAGTATCGCTTGGCGCTTGCCTCTGCCCTTTCTTACACCGCTCACAGCGAACAGGTCTCTTCGCGCATGGGTGTAAAATATGAAAAAGCGCTACCCATTGTGGTGGAAGATAAAATAGAAAAACTCTCAAAAACAAAGGAGGCGGTGGCGCTTTTTAAGGCGTTGGGCTTGGAGCAGTTGTTGGCAAAGGCAAAGGAAAAAGGGTCAAAAGCGCCTTTGATAGTTCTTAAGGAAGGCAACAAAAAATTTGCACAAAACCTCCCGGGCGTGGATGTGGTTCATGTAGATGAACTTCTTGTAAAGCATTTAGCGCCCGGCACCCATCCAGGGCGTTTAACTGTTTTTTCTGCTTCTGCGATTAAAGAGATAGAAAGGAGGTTTAAAGAATGATTATAATAGAACCTGTTAAAACAGAAAAGGCGATAAAGCAAATTGAGGAGCAAAACACCCTTACTTTCATAGTGTCTGACAGAGCTACTAAGAAGGAGATAAAGGAAGAAGTGGAGCGTTTGTTTGGCGTAAAAGTAAAAAATGTGCGCACGCAAATAACTTCTAAAGGCAAAAAGAGGGCTTTTGTGCGCTTGGAGAAGGAGCATAAGGCAGAAGATGTGGCCCTTAAGCTTAAGATGATTGGTTGATGGTGGTATGTTATGGGTAAAAGATTAAAGCAGCAAAGGAGAGGGAAGGGAACTCCCCGCTACCGTGCCCCTAGCCACAGGTATAAAGCTGATTTAAGGTTTAGAACTTATGATGATGTGGAAAAGACAGGGATGCTGAGGGCTAAAGTGCTGAGATTTGTGGATGACCCTGCAAGGACCGCGCTTTTAATGGAAGTGCAGTATGATAATGGGGAGAAAGGATTTTTGCTTGCCCCTGAAGGCATCGCGATAGGGGATGAATTTGATGTGGGGGCGCAGGGAAAAATAAGGTTGGGAAGCGTCCTTCCCCTTTATTCCATTCCTGAAGGATTTTATGTGTATAACATTGAGAAGGAGCCGGGAGATGGCGGCAAGTTTGTAAGAAGTTCTGGCTCTTTCGGCATTCTTATTTCAAAAGAGGAGGGAAAGGCATACATCCAGTTGCCCAGCAAGAGAAAGATTGTGGTTTCTACAGAATGCAGGGCGCAGATTGGCGTGGTCGCTGGTGCAGGAAGGGTAGAGCCACCGCTTTTAAAGGCAGGGAATAATTATTATAAAAAGAAGGCACAAAATAAATTGTGGCCTGTTGTGAGAGGTGTCCATCAGGCCGCTTACAATCACCCTCATGGTGGTAAGCAGCACCATGCAGGTAAGCCCACCACAGTGGCGCGCGGAACTCCGCCCGGCGCAAAAGTTGGTCATATTGCTGCTAGGAGAACTGGTAGGAGAAAAGGTAAAAAAAGCAAGGGTGAATCTGCATGATTAAGAAAGATGTGTGGAGAGGTATTCCAGAGGAAAAAATCTCTTCTTTAAGCATTGAGGAGTTTGTTAAATTAATTCCTGCAAGAGAGAGGAGAACGGTTTTAAGGGCCGTAAGCGGTAAGAATAAGCGGTTTAAGCAGTTGATAGATAAGGTGAGGAAATTGAAGGCACAGGGAAAGGCAAACAAAGTGATAAGAACCCATGTGCGCTCTGCAGTCATTCTTCCTGAATGGTTAGGATTGACTTTTGGAGTACACAATGGCAAAGAGTTTAAAAAGGTGGAGATCACCCTTCACCGCATAGGAAAGAGGTTAGGCGACTTCTCACACACCACAGGTAGGGTGGTCCATTCAGGGCCTGGTGTAGGTGCTACTAGAGGTTCTAAATTTGTGCCCCTGAAGTGATAGTATGAAAGGATACACACACGCGCCTGATGAAAAATGCGCTTATGCAAGGTTGGAAGGAGTGAATGCCTCTTACAAAGACCTTTCCGAGGTATGCGGAGTGATTAGACGCAAAAGAGTGGAATGGGCAGTTTCCTTTTTGCAAAAGGCGGCTGCGGGCGAGGTGCCTGTAAGGTACAGGCGCCACAACAAAAAACTTGCTCACAGAAGAGAATTGGGAGGTAAAAAGGGAAGGTACCCCAAGAAAGCCGCTAAAATAGTGCTCAAAGTGCTGAAGAGCGCTTTGGCTAATGGGATAAATAAAGGTTTAGGTGAAAAATATGTGGTAAGGTCTGCGGTGGCCAACAAAAAACACATCTACCCGCGCGTGGCGCCTAAGGGCAGATGGGCAAGGTCTTATTTGGAAACCGCGCGCGTGGAAATTGTTTTGGAGGCGGTTAATGATGATACATCAAGAAAAGTTGATTGAAGAGCCGTTTGAGAAGTTGCAGATAATGCGCTATTTGGAGCAGCGTTTAGAGAGGGCAGGATTGGCAAGCGTGGATATTCAAAGAACGCCTATCATGACAAGGATTGCGGTAGAAGTGGTTAATCCCGCAAGGATTATAGGAAAGAAGGGGCGGTTGATAAATGAGCTTACAGAGGAAATAAAGCGGAAGTTTAATTTAGACAACCCTCAAATAACGGTTATTCAGATTAAAAACCCTTATTTAGAGCCGCGCATTGTGGCAAAAAAGGCGGCGCGCTATATAGAGATGGGTAAAAAGGTGCGCGCTGTTCTCCACTCTATGTTGAGGGAGATTATAAAATCAGGTGCGTTGGGCGCGGAAATTGTGGCTGCAGGAAAGATAGGTGCAAAAGGTGCAAGGGCGAAGAAATTGAGAGTAAGGGCTGGTTATATTCCTAAAGCAGGGGAGCCGGTAAGGGCGGTAAAGGAGGCCCACATTGCTGCAAACACGCGTTCTGGTGTGATTGGGGTTTTAGTGAGAATTGTGCCGCCGGGTACCGAGTTCCCGGATAAAAAGGTGGAAAAGGAGGTTGTGCTTCCTAAGGTGATAGAAAGCGCTCCTTCTATTGAAAAGAGGAAAGAGAGCAGGGAGGTGGAAAAAGGAGAAAGCAAGAAAGAGGAAAGCAAAGAAGTGAAAGAAGGGGGCGAGAAGGGAGAGGAAAAGGGCAAGGGAGAAAAAAAGGAAGCGGAGAGAAAGGAAGGAAGTAGCGAGGGCAAGGAGGAAAAGGAGGTAGAGCATGGAAGTGGAAAAGGAAATTGAAAAGTTGGAAAGGGCAATATTGGAATTAAGGGCGCAGGGAGAAAAAAGCAAGATAAAACCGCTCAAAAAGCGCATAGCAGCGCTTAAACTTCAGTTATCGAGCAGCAAGGGAGGGAAAGGGAGCAATGAAAATAAGAGCGGCTAACCGAAACATTTAAAAATACTCAAAGCCACTACTTATATAGGTGATAGCAGAGATGGAGAAATGTTTGAAATGTGGTTTGGATAAGGACCTTTGCGTTTGTGAAGTGCTTGATAAGGAGGCAGCAACTAAAATAAAGGTTTACACCACTAAAAAGAAATTTAGAAAATTGGTTACTATTATAGAAGGGATTGATAAATCTCAATTGGCCAAAACCACTAAAGAGTTGAAGCAAAAGTTGGCATGCGGCGGCACTGCAAAAGACGGCTTAATAATTTTGCAAGGAGACCACAAGGCAAAGGTTAAAGAAGTGCTTAAAAAGTTTGGCTATCCTTCTGAAAATATAGAAGTGACTTGATGAGAGCAAAACTTCTTCCTTACTCTACTTTTATTGGCTATGAAGTGGAAGTAATAAATGCAACCAACCCTTCTTTAATAGGGATTAAGGGCAAGGTGGTGGATGAGACAAAAAATCTGCTTATTGTGAAAACTGAAAAAAAAGAGGTGAAGGTCCCTAAAAACAACGCGGTTTTTAGATTTTATTTAAATAATGAATATGTGGATGTTAGCGGTTGGGCAATCTCTTTCCGTCCCCACGAAAGGCCTAAAAAGGTGAAAGAATGGAGGTTGTTATCGCCTTAGATGATTATGAAGATATTTTTGATGATTTTGATATAAGGCCTTATGGAACGCGCAACATCTCGGCTGACTTCCTTCATGAGGTGCTTTCCAGAATAAAAAACATCCCTACACCTTCTAAACTTATTCTAACTCTCCCTAAATATAAACGCGTAAAAAAAGATGAGAAAAAGATTGCGCAAAGGCTAAAGCTCTTTTTTAAGGAAAGAGCGGCCTTTTTTAAAGAAAGGCGGGAGGCACTTCTTAAAAAGGCCCTTATTTTCATAGTGATAGGGCTTATTTTTTCTTATGTGGGATATGTGGTTTATGCAGGTGAGGAGGCGCTCCAATTTGTGGCAGAACTCTTTTTTGTAGGCACCTATTTTTTTGTATGGAATGGTTTTAGTTATATGTTTTTCTCTTCTCGCAGGTTAGAGGAGAAGAACAGGATTTATGCGGCGCTGGAGCAACTGGAGATTGTTTTTGAGAATGAGGAGAAGATAGAGAAGCATTTTAACAATAAACATTCGTCTATTGCCAAAAGATAGTTCGTCTAATTTAAAAGGATTTGCTTCACAAACACAAACATGGCTCATCGTGCTATTAGAGAGTATGATGCAAAAAGATTGCTCTCGCGCTTTTTGGGGTTGGATTATAAAGGTGTTTTGATAAAAGGTTGCGATTTTGCGCCTGCCCAATCTTTGCCTTGGATAGAGGAGCAAAAGTTGGTTGTAAAAGTGGATCAATTATTTGGCAAGCGCGCTGAATATGGCTTGGTGGGTTTGAACCTTAGTTGGGAGGAGGTTAAGGAGTGGATAAGGGAGCATTGCGGAAAGGAGGTCTGCATAGGGAGGAAGAAAGGGCGCTTAGAGTATTTTTTGGTAGAGCCCTTTATAGCGCATGAAGAGGAGCATTATTTGTGCATCCGTTCTACGCGTAATGGCGAGGAGATATTGTACAGCAATAAGGGCGGCACCGGGATTGAGGAGCGCTGGGACGCTGTTAAGAAGGTGGAGGTGGGGGTTGATGAAGGCGAAGTAAATTTAGGCAATCCTGCCCTTAACACTTACCTTTCCCGTTTATTAACCGCTTTTAGGGAGTTGGATTTTGCTTCTTTAGAAATCAACCCCTTGGCGCTTCCCGGCTTCTATATGCTGGATGCGGTGGCAGAGGTAGATGATTATGCGCATTTTAAGAATATGAAAGCGTGGGATTTTGAGTTCCCGCCTCCTTTTGGCAAACATGCATCGCCTGAGGAGCGGAAGGTAGAGGAGTTAGATAAGCGCAGCGGCGCTTCCATGAAGCTTTCTGTTCTTAATGAAAAAGGCAAGATATGGCTTCTTACTGCTGGAGGAGGAGCAAGCATTGTTTATGCAGATAGCATTAAGGAGTTAGGTTTGGGGGAGCAGTTGGCGAATTATGGAGAGTACAGCGGCAATCCAAGCGCCCAAGAGATGGAAGAATATTCTTCCACCATTTTCTCTTTAATGGAAAAACACCCTTTCCCTAAATATCTTATCATAGGTGGCGCTATCGCTAATTTTACTGATGTGGCCGCTACTTTCAAAGGGGTGGTGGAAGCGATAAGAAAGCACGCCCCTTTCTTCAAAAAATGGGTTACCGTTATTGTGAGGCGCGGGGGCATCAACGCTGAAAAAGGGCTCGCTTATATAAAATCAGAATTGGACGCGATGGGGATAAAGAATTATGTTTATTCAGAAGAAAAGGAGATTACCTATCCTGCAAAATTGATAAAGCAGTTGGAGGGTTAGGATGAAGGCAGTGGTGGTAAACCCCAAGGAAAGGTTTGTGCAAAGCATATTAGATTTTGACTTTCTCTGTTTTAAGGAACCTAGCACAACTGCTTGCGTTTCCTCCTCTCCCTTCCGCGCCTTTTATGGAAACAGGGAGGTTATCATTCCTTCTTACAGCAGTGTAAGCGATGTGGAAGGCGAAGTGGAGGTGGTGATAAATCTTGCTTCTCAACGAAGCGCCGCGCCTATAACTTTAGAATCTTTGGAGCGCGATGATGTGAAAGTTGTGGTTATGGTTGCTGAAGGGGTGCGGGAGCAGGAGGTTAAAAAAATTATAAAAAAGGCGAAAGAGAAAGGGAAAACGGTTATAGGGCCTGCTACTGTTGGCTTTTTAAGAGGGGGCGAGTTTAAAGGTGGGCTGGCAGGAGGAGATATAAGCAATGCGATTAAATCGCGGCTTTACTTAAAGGGAAGTGTAGGTTTGGTCTCCAAATCTGGCGGAATGCTTAATGAGATGATGAGGATAATTAGCAGATGTGCTGATGGCATTTATGAGGCGGTTGCGGTGGGCGGAGAGGTTTTTCCCGCCTCCACCATGCTGGACCATATTTTGCGCTTTGAAAAGGAGCCGGGCGTGAAAATGATTGTGGCGCTTGGCGAGATAGGCAAAGGAGATGAATATGAGATAATAAAGGCAAAAGAAAAAGGGCTTATTACCAAACCGCTTATTATGTATGTAACCGGCTCCTCTGCATCTCTTTTCCCTTGGAATGTTCAGTTCGGGCATGCTGCGGCTAAGGCCTCTTCTGCTAAGGAAAGCGCGGAGGAGAAGAACAGAGCGCTTAGAGAGGCGGGTATTATTGTACCTGAAAGTTTTGACCGGTTTGAGGATGTGATAAGAGCAGAGGCGCGTTCTTTAGGCCTCATACCGCTCAATTGCAGCCCCCTTCGCATCCCGCCGCGAGATGTAAAGGAACTTATAAAGGAAGGGAAGGCGCGCCATAAATCTGCCTTTGTATGTTCTATCGCTTCTAAAGGAAGGCATGTTTATGCAGGGGTGCCTGCCAGCAAACTGTTTGAAAAGGGCAGTATAGGTGAAGTTATCGGCTTGCTATGGTTTAAAAGAAAGTTGCCTCCCTTCTTTGTAGAGTTTTTAGAAAAAGTGGTTATTTTACTTGCAGACCATGGCCCTGCAGTTTCAGGCGCGCACAACGCCATTGTAGCATCGCGCGCTGGAAAGGATGTGATTTCCTCCTTATGCTCAGGGCTGCTTACTATTGGCCCTCGCTTTGGCGGCGCTATAGATGAGGCAATGAGGAATTGGTGGAGTTATGACATGGATGCTTATGAATTTGTGGAATTTATGAAAAAGCAGGGGAAAAGGATTGCAGGCATAGGTCATAGAGTGAAATCCAAAAACAATCCTGATGAGCGTGTGGAAATGCTTAAGGCATTTGCAAAATCCCGCTTCTCTTCAACCCGCTTTTTAGAAAAGGCGCTTGCTGTGGAGCGCATAACCACCCAAAAATCAGAAAAACTTATTCTTAATGTGGATGGCGCTGTTGCAGCGCTTTTGCTTGATGCAATGGAGTCAAGCGGTTTTTCTAAAAAAGAAATTGAGGAGTTTGTGGAATTGGGCATAGGCAATGCGCTTTTTGCTTTCTCCCGCTCTTTAGGCATTATAGGTCACGCGATAGACCAAAAGCGCCTTAAGCAGCCGCTGTTTAGAGAGGACGAGGATAACATTCTTTATTTAGAATAAGAGCGCTCCTTTGCTTTGCACCTTTGTTTTTCTTTGTTTATCTTTTCATTCTTTTTATTTTATTTAGGATTAAATAGAGGGTGGCTATTGCAAAGAGCAGCCATACCAGTATATTAGCATAAACCAACCCTAAGCCAAAAACATGGATGGCTATTAACAGAAGCGCTAGGTAAACTAAGTTGTGGAGCCGCTTCCACCATTTTTTAAGTAAAAGCATAGAAAAGCGGTTTGAGGTGATTGTCATTAAAAGCAGGATTAGGAAGGCGAGGGTGGCGGTGGAGTAATAAGCAAGGTTGTTGCTCACTGCTGTTAGGAACGCATCTATGTTCCAACTAAAAATGTTGTTTAGCACAAATATCAGATGGAAAAGAACATAGAGGAAGGAATGGATGCCCACCCACATCCTTTGAGCGCTCAACTTTATAAGTATTGACGCCCTGCTCCATTGCGCTATTCTGGGCAGCGCGGTCACAAAAAGCAACATTGCCCACCCCAATATTCCAAAGGAGGCAGGGATTAGGAGCGGGTCTGAGATGAAGGGGGAGATGAGGAGAAGGAGGATAAGGGGAAGGAGGAGGTAGTGCGCCTCTTTCATACTCTCTCTAACCATTTTTCATATTTGCGCACTTTACCGCTCACCACATCAAAGAAGCGCTTTTGAAGTTTTTTGGTTATTGTTCCCGGCTTCCCGTCCCCTATTTTAATTCCATCTATATTTATTACGGGCGTTATTTCTGCTGCCGTTCCTGTTAAAAACACCTCTTCCGCTATATAAAGGTCATCTCTTAAAAGCGGCCGTTCTCTCACCTCATAACCTAAATCGCGCGCTATGGTTATAACACTGTCCCTTGTTATTCCTTCCAATATGCTTTCATGCACTGGCGGGGTGACCAATGCACCATCTAGCACTAAAAATATGTTTTCACCAGAACCTTCCGCCACCCGCCCCCATTCGTTAAGCATAATCGCCTCATCAAACCCGCATTCCCGCGCCTCTTTTTTAGCAAGCGCTGATGTTAGATAGTTGGCGCTTGCTTTTACATGGGGGCAAAGAAAGCTGTTGTTCATACGCGTCCATGTTGAAACTTTGCATTTTATACCTGTTTTTATTTTTTCTCCAAAATATTTGCCAAAGGGGACTGGTATAATAGCGCAATGGTATTTTGCCCCTACTATATCCAACCCAATTCCCTTAAACCCTACAAAACAGAGCGGCCTTATGTAGCATGCCTTTGCTTTATTTGCCTTTAGCACCTTTTTTGTGGCGTTTATTAAATCTTTTAAAGAATATTTAATCTCAAAGCCGTAGGTTTTAATGCCGTTAAGGAACCTTTTATAGTGGTCGGTCATTCTGAAGACCGCTAACCCTTTTTTTGTTTGATAGGTGCGCATTCCTTCAAAAATGGCTGTGGCATAATGAAGCGCATGCGTTAATATTGGCTGCTTCGCCTTCTCCCATTCCACCACTTTGCCGTCAAGCCACACCTTCTCATAATACTTCATGTGCGTTTATTCTATGGTTAAAAATAAATAGATTATTTTAAGGTTACTATAAGGTTTAATTATTTTTCTTTCTTTTATTGTTTCATGATCGTGATTGAAATTCTCTCTTCGGCTGAATGCGAAAATTGCTCTATCGCAAAGCGCGTTATTGAGGAGATGGTGAAGGGGATGGAGGATGTGGAGGTGAGAGAGATAAACATTATTAAAAATCCTGAATATGCGGCAAAATATCAGGTGATGGTCACTCCTGCCATTGTAATAAACGACAAACTTGAATTTAGCGGGGTTCCTGATGAAAAAAAGCTTTTAGAAAGGTTGGAAGAGATAAGGCGGGAAGATGGGTGAGGAACGCGCTAAGATAGCGCTTGTGTTGTTAGCGTTTTTCCTATTCTCTTTAATTGTTATAGGCCTTTTATGGCTCTCTTCAGGAGAACATCCTCTCACTTTAGCGCTTGCTTATGCCGCAGGTTTAAGCATGATTTTTCTTCCCTGTACCCTTCCTTTAGCTTTTGTAATTGTGCCTCTAAGCAGTGGGAAAGGTTATAAAAAAGGTTTTTTAATGGCTTTATTATTTGGCTTAGGATTGTCCATCACCCTCACCGCTTATGGGGTGGTGGTTGCTCTTTTAGGCGACTACTTAGGATTGGACAATTTTACGAGGGCGATGTTTTTTGCAGCAGGTATTTTCGCTTATCTTTTTGGCTTGAGCCAGTTAAATTTATTTAAATTGCATCTTCCGGACTTGCCTCTCCCCTCCTTCATAAATGAGCAGAGAGATTATGCCAAAGCTTTTCTTATGGGACTTCTTTTAGGCAATGCTGGGGTGGGGTGTCCCAACCCTGCTTTTTATGTGATGCTTCTTTATATTGCCACTACCGGCAGCGTAGTTGAAGGGGGTGCGTTAGGGTTTATTCATGGAGTGGGGCGTGCAACTCCCCTCATTTTCCTTTCCATTTTGGCCATATTGGGGGTTAATGCCACTAGTTGGCTTGTTGAAAAAAGAAAGGCAGTGGAGCGCTTTACCGGATGGGCGCTTTTGGTGGTAGGTGTGTTTATTTTTGCTATCGGTCTTTTTGGCATGTATTGGTGGGAAAAAAGCGTTTTTCATACTGCGTGGAATGAGGTTGCAGCTTCTTTATCTCCCTATTTAGGGGAAACTGAAAAGGCAGCACAGACTTTCAACATTGAGGCAAACCCCAGCACAGTGGAAAAATACTTCCCTCTTGCTCCTTGGCTCGTTATGTTGGTGTTGCTTCTTATGCCTTTACTTTGGGAGAGGTGTAAAAAATGAGGCCTTTGCTTCTGTTGTTGTTTTTCCCTCTACTCTTTGCCCATGTTGTGGAAAAAGAAAACTTTACTTTTTCAACCCCGCAAACCACTTTAACTATTTCCCACCAGCCTCGCTTTCCTGTAGTGGGTCAGGAGGTTGTTTTTAGGGTTATTACTGATATAAAGGGAGAGGTTATTTTTGAGATTCACAGCGCTGATTTTTCGCAGAAGATTGTTCCTTCTTACAACAACTCTTCTTATGTTGCTTCCTATACTTTTAAAGAACCAGGCAACTACTCTCTTCATCTGGTTATCGAGGGTGTGGAAGTTAATCCCAACTACTCTTTTGAGGTGGATGCTTTAGATTTCTGGGATTTTATGCAGATTTTTATTATAGTGATTTTCGTTGGCTTTTTAGGGTGGAATATTTACAGCGACTGTAAAAAATAAATACTTTATTTAAGAAAGAGAGACATGGACTTGGCATGGAATGATGAGAGGACCAGAAGGTTTGTTACTAATGTGGGTCTTATCACTTCCCGCGGGCCGATAGGAGATAATGTGATGGCTGCCGAATGGACGCATCATATCTCCTACGCCCCTTCTCTAATGTCTGTCCATCTTTCGCTGAAGGATGCGACAGTGGAGAACATCCGCGCCACCAAAGTGTTTGGCATAAACCTCGCGGCAAGCGACCAAGCAACGCTGGTAAGCGTGGCAGGGAATAATAGCGGAAGAGAGGTGGATAAAATAGCGGCGCTAAAGGAGTTGGGCTTCTCTTTCTACCCTGCAAAAAAGATTGATTGCTTGATGGTAGAGGGTGCTGCCATGAATGCAGAGTGCGAGGTTTTAGAGGAAAAGCAGTTGGGCGACCACATTATGTTTGTGGGCAGGGTGGTTGAGATAAGCGCTGATGCTGAGAAAGAGCCGCTTGTCTATCACAACGGCAAGTTTTGGCATTTGGGCGAGCGCGTTTCCAAGCCGCCTGAACCAGAGTTGAAGCGGATAGAAGAAGTGGTGAGGAAGCATAAGCGGGGTTAATCAATTTTTAGATGTTGTTTAAGAGGTCTCATAACTTTTTTCCTTATTATTTCTTCAATCTCGTTGATTAGTGTTATATTTACTCTTTCTTCCTTTTCTTCTTTTTCTACTCTCTCCTCAACCTTTTTGCACACCATTTCAACTATTTGGTTTTTTTCTTTGTCTATTTTTGAATAATCTAGATGTTCCCATTCTGTGTGGGGAGAAGGTAGGTTGTAGGGGACTCTTTTAACATGGATAAATAGTTGGTTTTTATTGTTGTATTTTATAAGTGGCGTTCTAAAGGCTCTAAATACTGCTTCAAACTGTGAGCCGACCACCAGTGTGTCTTTTTCTTTTATATCCTCATATATTATGGAGTGGTATAATGCATATATAAGACATGAACTTAGCTTTTTTTCTCTTTCTTTTATTGAAGAATTGTGTGGTTGAAGAGAGAAAGATATGATTTTTAATAAAGCAAGCGTGCTCAACCTGTGATGTAGTATTCTTTCAATTTCAAAACATTCTGCACATCTTTTTAGTTCTTTTATATCTTTCTCCTCATCTCTTAATTCAATCTCTAAAATTTTTTCTCTGTTAGCAACATCTGCAAGATGGTGGGCAATTCTTTTTAATTTCCAATAATTTTGGTTAAAGGTTTTTGGAACATTTTCAAACTTTATTGTAGAAATCTGCCCGTAAACTCCTATGTTTATTTTTTCCTCCTCAATTCCTAAGAGATAAGGATAAAGGAGATATCTTATTACTCCTTTAAGGCTAACATAGCCACACCCTACTCCCACTGCGACCATTGTTTTGGCGTTTTTAGAACGGGAATTAGGTATTTTTAATTCTTGTCGTGTTTTTTCTTCAGTTTGAGTAATTTTTTTTAGGTGCGTCTTTAATTCCTCTATTTCTATTCTTGCGTTCAACTCTTCTTTAATTTTCTCTCTCTCTCTCTCTCACTCATTGTAAGGGCTCTTTTCAGAGTGTGCCGCAAAAGATGGATTTTTTTCCTCCTCATATTTTCTTTATATGGGAGGATTGTGGTCATATTTTTATATATGTGTATTTCTGTTTTAAATATTTTGCGTTTTTTCCTTTCTACATTTAAAACTTTCCACCAATCTGGAATATTTTTAAGTTTTGTTCCATTATTATTTTTATGCTTTCCAAAAGCGAAATACTCAACTACTCGCCGCTTAACAGAGGGGAAAAGGAAGAGG
>JALWZW010000050.1:41237-51286 GCA_026992595.1 Microcaldota archaeon
ATTTTGAATGAATTCCCCAACGCCTTTTATTTTTCTTTTGACGAGCCGCGCCATCAAAATTATGAAACTCTAAAACATGTCATTGAGGTTTTTTTAGAAGAAGCGGAAAAGCCGCTTATTGCTTTAGATGAAGTGGGTGCCATAAAGGAGTGGGGCGGTGTTATAAAGCGGTATTATGATCAGGGAAAGGCGCGCTTTATTTTAAGCGGCAGTTCTTCCCTTTCTATCACAAAGGGAAAAGAAAGTTTAGCAGGCCGCCTCTATGAGGTGTTTTTGCCCCCCTTCCAATATAATGAGTTTGTTTCTCTCCATTATGGCCGCCCTGCTATTTCTTTTGACCAACTTTTTAAGATGCGGTTGAAAAGCTATGTGGAAGAATTTTTCGCAGGCGGTTCTTTTCCCGAGGTGGTGGGCTGGGAGAGGGAATTAAGGAAAAAGTATATTTTGGATTTAGCAGATAAGGTTGTTTTTGAAGACATCCCTCACATTTTTAGAGTGGAGTATAGGAACAAACTTTACGCACTTCTTAAATATGTGGCAGAGTACTCTTCAGGCATCTTTTTTGAGAACAATGTGGGCGAGTTGTTGGGCTTAAATAAGGGCACGGTTGCAGAATATCTATTCTATCTCTCAAAATCCTATTTGGCGTCCCTCATCTATAAGCGCGGCTCCTTAACCCAAAAACTGCGAAAAATTAAAAAGGCGTTCATCTCCTGCCCCTCTCTCTATTATGCTTTGTGCGAAAACTACCACCTTCCCCGCGCTGCAGAGGTTGCGGTGTTTGATAAGCTATCTTCTTTCGGCACCTATCCAGAATTTTATAGAGATAATCAAAAAAGGGAGGTGGATTTTGTTTATAAGGGCATTCCTATTGAGGTGAAGTTCCGCAATCAAATCACGCGCCACCAACTTTCCCCCCTTTATTATTACATAAAAAAATTCTCCCCTCCGCGCGCTTTTGTGATAACCAAAGATCTTTTAGACAGCGAAGATGTGGGCGGTTGCGAACTGTTTTACCTCCCCCTCCATTACTTCCTCTCCCTCGCTTCCTTTCCCGCCTGATCATCTGTTTTAATTTTAAAACTTTCCACCGCTTTGGCACATTTTTAAGTTTTGTTCCGTTGATATCTTCCTCTCGCGCTAACTTTTAAAAACATTTATTACCACCTATAGAAACATGAAATCTTTGCAAAGAAGAAAGGTGGAGGGTAAGGTGAATGCAGGGACGGGTGGCAAAGGGCAGCGAGGTAGCGCTTTAAAGAGAGGGGCGAGAATTGCTGCTTTTGGCGCGATTCTTCCTCTGCTTTCCTCTGGCTGTTGGTCCAGTTATAGAGTAGAGGAACCTTCTTCAGTAGATGGCGGGTTGGAGGCAGGCGTTGAAGAGAATGTTCATGTTTGCCCTTCTCCTATTTCTACCTTTGTAGGGTTAGGAGAGGAAGTGAGATGGGAAGAGGTAAGAATTTCTCTTATTTCTGTCCAGTTTTTACCTGAACGCGTTGCTTCTTTCCGCATTGTGGATGAAAGAAGCGGCGGCGTTGACTTAGGAGAGGTGGAAGTTGCAGAAGGTGAAGAGAGAGCAGTGGAGCTGGCGGACCGCTCCTTTTATATCACGGTGGAACTGTTATCTCTAGGAGATGGTTATACAACACAAAATGTTGGAGCAAATATTAGATTAGAGAAGAATTGCGAATGACCCTAACTCTTTAAACTCTTTTTCTCCCTTATTTATTTATGGCCATTCTTTATTCTAAGCGCGATTGTCCTTTTTGCGAAAAGACTAAAAAGCTTTTGGAGCAGTTGGGCGTGGAATATGTAGAATATGATGTGGAAAAAGATAAGGCAAAGGCAGAGGAGATGGTTAGGAAAACAGGGCAGGGCGCGGTGCCTGTTTTGGAATTAAACGGCAGGGTGATTATTGGATATGATGAGAAGGCGATAAGAAGGGCAGCAGAACTGCCCCCGCGCACCAGAGAGGATTTTTTAAACAACCTCTTTTATGACCCCTTTGATATGTGATAGGATGCTCTCCTTTGGCACCAATGGGATAAGGGGTCTTTTTAGCGAGTTGGGGCCTAAGGAAGCGGTGGAAGTTGCTCAAAAAGCGGTTTCTTATTTAGGAAAGCGCATTGTGGTGGGCGGGGATTTTAGGCGCACCACTCCTATTTTAAAGAGGGCAGTTATAAGCGGCTTAACTGCAGGCGGTGCTGTGGTTTTTGATGTAGGTACTGTCCCTACCCCTGTAATTGAATTTATGACTAAGTGGTTGGGGGCAGATGGCGGGATAGCCATCACCGCTTCCCACAACCCGCCTGAATGGAACGGCATTAAGATATGTGATAATAACGGCATTCCTTTAAGCAGGGAGGATGGGGCGCGCCTCCTTGCTTCTTCCCCTGCCCTCTCGGGGGGAGGAAAAGTGCTTCCTTTGCCCTTTTCCCCCTATTTAAAAGCGCTTTCTTTGTGCTCTCAGCGCAAAGTGGTTTTGGACTGCGGCCATGGCGCTGCGGTGCGCTTGGCAAAAAAACTTTTCCCCAATGCAATCATCTTAAATTCTAACGCTTCAGGCACTTTTCCGGGAAGGCATTCTGAGCCAAAGGAGGAGCATTTGGCAGTGCTTAAGGAAACGGTGGTGGAGGAAGGCGCGGACTGCGGTATTGCATGGGATGGGGATTGCGATCGCGTGGTGTGGGTTGATGAAAAGGGCGGCTTTGTGCGCGGCGATTATGTTTTTGCGCTATGCATAAAATGGGCGGGTGCAAAAACTGTTGCAACCACTGTTGCCACCAGCAGGGTGGTGGAGGAGGTTGCAGAGCGCGTTTTTTACACGCCCATAGGCGTCCCTTATATTGCTAAAGCGGTATGGGAAAAGCGCTTAGATATGGGAGGAGAAGAAGTGGGAGGCATTATATGGCCTAAATTTAGCAACTCAAAAGATGGTTTTATTCCTTTAAAGTTTTTGGACCGCGCTTTAGAAGAAATGCCTTTAAGCCAATGGCTCGCCTCTTTGCCCCGCTATCAGGCGGTTAAGCTCAAGCTTTTTGTGGGGGAGAAAGCAGATGAGGTGGTGGCTAGGGCAAAGGCGTTTGCAGAGGAGAACGGCGCGCGGATTACAGCAGTGGATGGTGTAAGGGCGGATTGGAAGGATAGATGGTTTATTGTGCGAAAGTCAGGCACTGAAAAAGGAGCGGTGCGGTTATTTGTGGAGGGAAAGAGGGGGGAGGAGGTGGGAGCATTTGCAGAGAAATTAAAAAAGTTGCTCCTGCCGGGATTTGAACCCGGGTCAACGGAGTGAGAGTCCGTCATCCTGGACCGGGTTGTCCGGCTTATGCCTCTAGACTACAGGAGCGCAATAATCATCTATATGTCAAAAACCTTTTTAAGGTAAAGCGATAGCTCTGGCCGTTTGTTTTCTACAGGAAGAAGGGGGGAAAATTTTGCTCTTCTAAGCGCTTTACCTGTCAGCTCTGCAATCTTCTCCCTTTCTTCTGCGGTTAGCGAATATTTCCCCAATTTTTTTAGCGTCTCAGGGATTGCATGAAAGTATAAATCATCTCTGCACTGCTTTTCCAGCAGTTTAAACAACGCTTTCTTGCCTTCCGCCATCCTCTTAACCTCACTCCAAATCTTTATCCATAAGTTCCAACGCCTTCTTTACGCTCATCCCCTCTCTAATCCCTAAATCCTCTGCCCAGCTTGTCACATCTCTTATCTTCGCTTTCTTTAAATCTTCCACATCTCTTACCCCGCTCACAAACGCCGCTATATCCCCTACTTTCTCTGCGGTCTCTTTGTCTATATAACTGCATGCAATATAGCCGTTTTTTGCTTTCACTACGATGAGGGGCATGTTGCCGATGTTGTGCTTGAGGACCACATATTTTTTCTCCCCAAACACTACCTCATCCATACAAATCCCTCTCCCTCCTCCTTCTCAACCTCTCCTTCTTCTTTTCAAAAATACCTGCATGCTTTGCGCAACTTATGCAGTAATAGACACTTACAAAATCGCTGTAAGTGACATCTTCAGAAGTTTTCATATCGGTAGAAAAGAACATCCTTTTCTGGTACTCTACGGCCTTTTCCCGTGGGACTGAGCGCCCACAATTGGTGCATGAGACAGGTCTATCACGTCCGCGCCTTTTTTTCCCCATTATTTCAACTCCTTTAGCACTCCAAGCGGAGTGCCGTTAAGACGATATATTAATGCATCTTTAAGTTTAAATAGGTTGTTGTTCAGAAGTGGGCCTAAATGTTCTTCTTTGGGATTATTGAGGGGATAGCCCACCAACGGATTAAATGCAGGTATTAAAATAAGTTCTGGACTGCCCTTAACCCCTCTTTCTTTCAACGCTTTTTTGTTAGGCGGCACAAAAGCCCATACCGCCTCGCTGTGCCTTTTCCCAAACGCATCTTTTATTTCTATGGTAGGGTGTTGGTGGCCTGAAATTATATATTTGCATTTAAATATTTCCTCTTTAGGCCATGCATGGCCGTGAATGAGCCCCACCTCTCCTCTCACCTCGCCGCTGCTCTCTACCACATTTATAAAATCAATCTCTTCTATTCCCCCATCATGATTCCCCTTTATAACCGTTATTTTAGCATGCGCTCTTATCGCTTCCAACGCCTCCCTGCTCTTCTCATCCACTCCCCCTATTTCATCTTTAACATCACCTAAAAACACCACCTCTTCTGCCCCCACCCTTTTTACCAATTCAATAACCCTTTCCGCCAACCTCATACTGAACATGCTGTCATATATTCCTTTTTTTAGCAACTCTTTTTCCATTCCAAAATGCGTATCCCCTATTATAAGCGCATTATTTAGAAGGACCGCGGGCGCATTGTATAAAAATTTCATCTTTAAATCATTGAATAGCAATCTTTAATTTCCTTTCAACCTATCTTTTCTATAATGTATTTCAGGCATGAAAAGCCGCGCCCTTTCCAAGAGGCGATGATGGCAGATATTTATGAGGCGCTTAAAGAGCGTAAAAATATGCTCATCCATGCGCCTACAGGGATGGGAAAGACCGATGGCGCTCTCTCTCCTGCCCTCACCTTTGCGCTTGAACAGGACCTCACCGTCTTCTTCCTCACCCCAAAAATCTCCCAACACAAGATTGTTGTGAATGTGGTGGAGGGAATAAATGAAAAGCATGGCTTAGAGGTGCGCGTGGTTGATGTGGTTGGCAAATCCCATTGCTGCATAGAACCAGAGGTTGCAGAGTTAGAGGGCGAAAGTTTTAACCACGCATGCGCGCAGAAAATTAAAAAGCGCTCTTGCAAATACTACACAAACGCGCTGGTTAAAAACAAGCCAAAAGTGAGTTTTCATATAGACGCGGTTAAAAAGGGAAGGGAATGCGTCCTTTGCCCTTATGAGATTTTGATTGACAATGCAAAGAGGGCGCGCGTGGTTATATGCGACTATTACCACCTCTTTATAAGCGGAATAAGGGAGCATTTCCTTACGCGAATAGGCAAGGGGGTGGATGATGCTATTATTATTGTGGATGAGGCGCATAATTTGGCTGGAAGGTTGCGCGAAAGCCTTTCCCGCCGCCTTTCAAACCTTGCGTTGAGAAGGGTGGCGCGCGAGTTTGAGATGTTGGGAAGGGAGGCAGGGCCTTTGGAGGAAGGGTTTGTGGAATGGGCCAATGCGCTTTTAGGGAATAAAAAGGAGGTGGTGGTGGAGGAAGAGGAGTTTGTTTCTTTTATAGAGAATTTCGGCATTCCTTATGAAGAAGTGTTGGAGGTTTTGGTGGAGACAGGCGAAGAGTATGTGGAAAGGTTTGCAAAAAGGAGCGCTTGCTTGCAGATGGCCGCTTTTTTAGAGAGTTGGCACTCCCCCTTCTCTTCCCGCGTCCTCACGCGCGATGAGGAGCGTATTGTTTTGGAAAGAAGGCAGTTAGATGTAAGCGCTGCTTTAAGCGTTCTTAACCAATGCTACTCTTCTATTCTTATGAGCGCTACCTTCCTGCCGCTGGAAATGCACCGCGATGTGCTTGGTGTTGAAAGGGCGGTTTTAAAGCGTTATCAAAGCCCCTTTTCGCGGGATAGCATTCTGCATGTTGTGAGCGACCGCTTTACTACAAGATTTGAACAGAGAGAGGAGCGGATGTTTAGCGCAATAGCGGCAGCATTGGACCGCTTGTTCTCTTTGGGCTTAAAAACCGCAGTGTTCTTCCCCTCTTACGCAGTGCTTGAGGAGGTGGTAAAGCGGCTAAAAACAGAATGTGCGGTGCAGAGGAGGAAGAAGGGCGGCGCTAAAAAAGCATGGGAGCAGTTCCTTAAATGCGGCCGTTTATGCGCGGTGCAGGGTGGGGCGCTGGCAGAGGGTGTTGATTATGATGGACTGCAATTAGTGGTTGTGGTGGGCGTTGCGTTAGAAGAGATGACCCTTTCCACAAAGGCGCTTATTGATTTTTATGAGAAAAGGTTTGGGCGTGGATGGGATTATGCCTATATTTACCCTGCTGTTATAAAGGGTATGCAGGCAGCAGGGCGCGGAAGAAGGAAGGAAAGCGATAGGGTGGTTGTTTTATATTTGGATGAGCGCTTTTTATGGAAAAAGTATAAATGGGTTATTCCCCCATTTGAACCTAAAGTGGTTTCCAATAATTTAGTGGATGAGGTGAAAAGGTTTTATGCTCTGGACCGAAAAGTACAGGCCGAAGAGTATAGACGCGATGGTGGGCAATGATGAAAAGCGGGACAGGATAAAGAAGTGGCTTTTAGATTTTTTGAATGGTAAAAAACGCAAGCCGCTTCTCATATATGGCCCGCCCGGGGTGGGGAAGACCGCCCTTGCCTATGCATTGGCAGAGCAGTTTAATTTAGATGTTATTGAATTGAGCGCAAGCGATATTAGAAATAAGAAGCGGGTGGAAAGGGTGCTTAAAGGCACCACTCTGGCTTCCTCTTTGTTTTCACGAGGTAAAATTTTGCTCATTGATGATGTGGATATTATTATAGGAAAGAAGGACAGCGGAGCGGTTTCTGCATTTAAAGAGGTTATAGCGCTCTCTGAATACCCTCTTATAATTACTGCCAACAACATTTGGGACAAAAAAATAGCGCCCATTCGCAATGAATGCGAGAAAGTAGAGTTGAAGCGCGTTAATAAAAGCGCGCTAAAGAGGTTTTTAATGAAGATCGCTGAAAAAGAAGGTGTGGATGCTGCATTTGTGGAGCAGGTGGTGGCTAATGCAGAAGGGGATGTGCGCGCAGCCATTAATGATTTGCAGGCAATGCATGTAAGCGAGCGATTGCGGGAGAAGGATATCTTTCATTTAGTGAAAGATGTGTTTAAGGCGCGCACTTATGAAGAGGTGAGAAGCGCTATATATTATGCGGTGGATTATGACCTTCTCTTTTGGTGGATAGAAGAGAATATTCCGTTAGAATATGAAGACAGAGATGAGGTGAAGCGCGCCTTCAACTATCTCTCTAAATCAGACATTTTTAATAGAAGGACAAAGGAGAGTTGGAAAATGCTTAAATATGCTTTGGACCTTGCCTTTGTAGGCACCGCGCTCTCCAAAAAGCGCGCTTACCACAAATTTACCCCTTACCGCTTCCCGTCCTATCTTCGCATTATGAGTTCTACGGTGCAGAGGAGGGCGATGAGAAAGCGTATAGGCAAAAAGCTTGCGCACAGACTCCATTGCAATTCAAGAGAGGTGTGGGAAGATATGGCGGTGGTTAGTAGGTTGATTGCAAGTGATGTGGAGAAGAGCACTTCTTTTTATGAATTAAGCGAAGAAGAGGTCGCCTTTATCCTCTCCGTTCCTCTTTCCCAACTTAAAAAAATTCGTTAATGGTTCTTTGCTTAGGCCTTTGCATCCCTTTTATAATGCTCTTCATTTTTTGCTCTTTCTTTTTTGCCGCATAGTAATATGCCTGATCCCGCGTACCGCGTGTGATAAGAACCACCACTCTGCCTTCCCTCCACCTTCCCGCCCTTCCCCTTCGCTGTATTGACCTTATCTCGCTGGGGACCGGCTCGTAAAAGATTACCATGTCCACGCTCGGTATGTCCAATCCCTCCTCGCCTACCGAACTTGCTACCAGCACATCTATTTCCCCTCTCCTAAACTTTTCTATTATTTCCTCTTGCTGTTTTTTTGTAAATCCTTTTCTTTTTCCCACAAACATGGCGGCGCGAATGCCATTTTTATTAAGAATCTCTACTATATGCTCTAATTGGCTTCTATACTGCACAAAAACCATCACCTTTCCTTCAAACCCTTTTAATTCTTCTAACAGCGCCTTTATTTTAGGGTGGTCCTCGCATGTTGCCAGCAACATCTCCACTCGCGCAAAGGTGGGGTCTTTCACTATCTCCTTTGCACCCTTTGTTTCCTTGCTTTTTAACTTGCTTATATATTCCTTCAGCGCATAAGGGCCTTGCGTTTCTATCAGTTCCTGCATGTGAAGGAGGTGGGTAAGGATGCCATATTCCATAAGCGCCTTGAATTTTATGGGGTGGTCGGTGCCCTCTATTTCTTTTCTAAACGCCAAAAACTCTCCCTTCTTTTTCAAAGGCACCTTAAATCCCCATTTCTCCAAGAGGCGCGCATGCTCTTCTACCATCTGCTTTAATCTTTCTTTTATTTCTTTCAATTTAGGCGTTAATTCTACCATGCGCCACTCTATTTTTTTCTTTTTAACAAATGGCTTTACATCTTCATCTTCCGCGCTTCTTATCTCAGCGTGCTTCATCTTAAGCGCTTCCATCACCTCCTCTATTCTTTCCCTATCTCCGCCGGGCGATGCGGTTAGCCCTAAAAAGAGCGCCCCTTCAAAATGCTGGGCTAACTTGGTATATGCATAATTGCCTACTGCGTGGTGGCACTCGTCAAAAATTACCAAATCAAAATCCATTTTATACCCTCTTTCTATATCTTTCAGCACTGTTTGCGGGGTTGCCACCACTACGCGCGCCTCATACAACTTCTCTCTTTTTTCAGGTTTCACTTCGCCGCTCACCACCTGCGCCTCTACCCCCAAAACTTCCTTAACCGTTTGCGCGTGTTGCTGTGCCAAAGGCTTTGTTGGGGTGAGAAAGAGAGCGTGCCTGCTGTCTTTTATAAGCATAAGCGCGATAAGGGTTTTACCCAAGCCGGTAGGCAGTACCACTAAGGTGTTCCCATGCCTCTTAACCGCTTTATATATTGCTTCTTGATAAGGCCGAGGTTTCAGTTTCACTACTATATTTGTTTAACGGTTGGTTTAAATTTGTTTGGGGGTGGAAGCGCTTATAAATTTTTTAAGAATAGTTTTACTCATGGATGAATTTGGCGCGCATGCTGCGCGTATTGCAAATAAAATTAAAGATACCAGGAAAGAGTCAGGTATTTTTTTTACTCCAAAATGGGTTGTGGACTTTATGATGGGTTTAATAGAAGATAAGGGGCTAAAGAATGCAAATATCCTTGAGCCTGCTTGTGGCATTTGCCAATTTTTACAGGGAATTAGGAAAAATAATCCTCGCCTTTTTAATTCTTCTTATAAGGTGGGAGTGGAGAGGAATAAAGCGGTTGTTGAATACGGTGTTAGAAATGGTTTATATGAAGATGTGGAGATTTTTAATGAAGATTTTCTTTTATGGGAAACACCTGCAAAATTTGATGTGGTTATTGGTAATCCCCCTTATGGTATTCCTAGTCCATCTGAGCATTATTCTATAAGAATAGATGAGGAGACAAAAGCTAAATATAAACATTTGTATAAGACCTGGTATGGAAAGTATAATCTTTATGGTGCTTTTATAGAAAAAGCTATAAAACTTTTAAAGGAGGGCGGGCAACTGCTTTTTGTGGTTCCTGCTACTTTTATGATTTTGGATGAATTTAAAAAGCTCCGTAGTTTTTTGTCTAATTCTGGCAAAACTGAAATAATTTATTTAGGACCCGGTGTTTTTAAACCTGAAGCAGATGTGACAACCGTTGTTTTAAAGTTTAAGAAGTCCTCCTCAGATAAACGGAAGTTAGCATTGTATTCTTATGATGGGGGGAAACTTCGTTTTATATATGAAAAAAAGG
>JALWZW010000051.1:0-3401 GCA_026992595.1 Microcaldota archaeon
TATAACAGAAGAGAACGAGAGTATAACCTAAGAAATACACTTGATGGAAAATCGCTGAGGGGGAGATTTGAACTCCCGTGCGCTTGCGCGCACAAGGTTAGCAACCTTGCGCCCTACCGGACTAGGCGACCTCAGCCCACAACTTTACCCCATGCAGCGAGCATCCACCTTTGGCCCACGCGCTTAAGAATGGCAGCGCGCATGCCCTTATAAACCACCACCGGCTTTTTCAGCCGCAGGTGAGCGCGAGGTTTGGAAAGTTTTGTTATAAGCCCCACTGTGGTGGCAGTATGGACACCTAACACCACCGGCTCATTTTCCCTTAAATATAAAGATTCCATATTAGGCCTTTTTAATATTTCATATTCCACTTCCACCTCATGCACAGGGTCAGGCACCTTCCCCTTCCTTCCCACAATACATCCCACCAAATTATCAGATTTTGTGATTGCAGGGTCTATATCTGTGCCTACCGCTATCAAACCGCCCGGCTTTGCCTCTTTTAAGTCCTCGTTTTCCTCCCTCAAAGACCTTACCTTAGTGGTAAGCGCTTCTGGCTTACCCTCTCTCCACACTCCCGGCTTTACCTCTATCTCCTCGCCAACCTTAACCACTCCCTGCACAATAGACCCTCCTAAAACCCCTCCCTTAAGCTTAGAAATAGGGGTGCCTGGAAGATTTACATCAAAAGAGCGGGAAACATACATGCGCAACTCTTTAGAAGGGTCTCTTTGAGGGGGCTTCATCACTTCATGAATAGCCCTTAACAACTCATCAATATTAACTCCCTTGTTGGCAACCACAGGGATAATAGGCGCGTCCTCGGCAACAGAACCCTTTAAAAACGCCTTTATTTCGCGGTAGTTCTCCCGCGCCCTTTCCTTAGATACCAGATCAACCTTTGTTTGGACAACAATAACCTTAGAAACGCCCATAGAGTTAAGCACCAAAAGGTGCTCCAATGTCTGAGGTTGAGGGCATTTCTCATTAGCAGCGATGAGAAAAATAACCCCGTCCAGAATGCTGGTTGCGGAGATTACAGTGGTCATGAGCGTTTCGTGTCCAGGCGCATCCACTATAGAAACCTTTCTTAAAAGTTCAAACCCGGGCTGAGGGGTGGGGGAATAAGCGTCCTTTTCCTTATTATAATAAATCCGCGCATCTGCATACCCTAACCTTATAGAAATACCTCTCTTTAATTCCTCGCTGTGAGTGTCTGTCCATTTGCCTGTAAGCGCTTTGGTGAGGGTGGTTTTGCCATGGTCAACATGGCCCAGCATCCCGATATTCATATCAGCTTGCATCTTTCTTCTCACCGCCAAATAATTGATCCAAAGGGGTATCTCCTTTTTTCACGACTTTAACATTAACCTGAACTATTGCATCAGAATAAACATTCCCTCTCACAGAAACACGCTTCCTTTCCCCTTTTCTTTTTGGATGGAAACCTGGGGGTCCAGCAACAAGCACCTTCTTTCTCGCGCTTCCCTGCACATCCTTCCTCATAGGAAAACCGCTCCCATCGCTTCCGCCTGTAAGAACAAAAACATAGCCCGCGGCGCCCACCACGCTACCGTCCAATTGATCTCCTATCTTCTTTCCCACTATAAGCGCCTCTTTGTCCTTTTCCACTTCCACTTGATAACTTTTACCGCTAGAGGGGTCTGAAATCACAAGTTTCATAAAACCACCAAAAATAAATTAAGAAGGGAAAATTAAAAAAAGAATTAGAAAAATTAGACCTTGGCGTTTTTCATCTTGGTTTCATACACATATCCGTCGCTTCCTACATAGTACATGTATCCCTTTCTCTTCTTAATTTTCTCCTTACCTACCCTTTTCTTCTTGCCCCTTTTATTGTGCCTCATGGGCGCCGCCCAAACATAGCCGTCCTTACCCACATAATAGAGATAGCCATCTTCCCTAACAATCTTTTCAGAACCAACTCTCCTTCCCATATCATTCACCTTTTACGAGAGTTCTACGAGTATAATACCTCGTATATTTTTAAATCTATCTGAAGAAAAAGAGTTAAATTTATAAATAAACACCTTAGCCGCCCAGAGAAGCCCAAAAAAATCCCATAAAAACAATAGAAAGAAAATAAGAGAAAGGAAGAAATCACACCACGCGAAGAACAATGCGCTTAGAGAGGCGGCCTAGCACTTTGTTATAATTTAAATAATGAGAAAAAACATGAAGCTCTACAGGACATTCGCAAGGAGAGGTGGTAACGCTTCCCCACAACCGAACGCTCACCTCCTTCTCTTCCCCGGGCTCAATCCAACCTACCTTCTGCTCCACCGCTTTATTAAGGCCTGTTTCATCAAAAGCAACATCCACTTTGCTAGGAAGCACCGCATCAAAAGAAACCAACTGCTTTTCCTCGCTCAAATTCTTTATTTTCACAACCAGGTCCACATAATTCTTTTTGCGCGCAGTAAGACGAAGGGGGGAGAAAAAAGCAGAAACCCGCAACTTCCTACTGTTTAGCATACTAACACCAATATAAATTTAAGCGTAAAATTATAAAAACTAACAGGGAATAAAGAGATAAATGGCTAATTAATTTAGAGTAGAGAGAGGGATCGCTATGGAAAAATGGGTAGTCATTTTCGCTTTGGTTTTAATAATAGGCGCAGTTTTTTTGGTGGCGGCGTTTGAGGGAAAGCCGCAACCAAACGCAGAAGCAGAACAAAAAATAATAGAAGCGTTAAAGATGGGAGAGGGGGTGGAAAGCTATACCTATAAATTTAAAGAGCGCTACAACAATTTTGAAACAGAATATGAAATAATAAAAAGCGGGGAGGACCTGCTTATAAAACTCAAAAGCCCGCTCTCCGAGCAGCAAGCATACTTCCTCCAAAACAAAACAATCTTTTGCATAAACTTTAAAGGAAACAGCGCCTGCTCCCAAGTGGACAACATCACTGAAATGGAGGATTATATGCAAAAACTGAAAACTTTGGCTATAAGTGATGAAAAAATAGAGCGAGAGGTAGAAGATTTTAGAATAATGAAAAAATACATAGAGTTTAAAGGCGTAGAAGAAAGGCCAGAATGCACGCAAATAAATTACACCATTGATTTTAGGAACATAAGCTTTGGAGATGCGGCGCGCTTTAAAATAGGCGCAAGAAGTCCAAAAATATTTAATTGGACGCAGTGTATAAGCGAGGATGGAAGAGCGCTTTATAAAAGCATGGAATATGAGACATACACAGGCGCAAAAACTCAATATGAATACGAACTTTTAAGTTTTAAAGAGGGCGGAAGAATAGAAGAGCCGCAGAATGTTTCTGCAGGAGCGGTAGGGCTCCTTAAAGACGAGAGAAAACTGATAGCAAAAATAAGAGGATGCTATTCTAAAAAAGGAGAGAAAAGAGCAGATTGTATAAGGG
>JALWZW010000051.1:3411-15631 GCA_026992595.1 Microcaldota archaeon
ACGAGTGGTTTACCGCTCCCGCTCCGGTGCCAAAGGGCCTATATTTTCCAGGCTATACCGATGCCGATGCTAATCCGGACATAGGGGACAGCGCCATAATGGAGAGAGAACCGCTATTATGCGAATTGGCAGAAGGCAAAAGAGATGAGTGCTATGTAGGATTAGTACCGCTAATGAAGGAAGAGGAATTGTGCAGAAAAATAGAAGATAGCGCCTTTAAAGACGATTGTTATATAGAAATGGCAGGCGCAACCAAAGATGAAAACTTCTGCAATAATGTTGAGGATGAAAGCAAGAAGGAGTATTGTAGAGAAGTGGCTCAACAAGAGGAAGATAAACCTAAAATAGATCCAGAAGAACTTTTAAGACGCGTTGAAAACGCATAAGAGTGAGAGAAGAATGAAAATAGTGGTAGCAACCGACACATATATTCCGCAGACAAACGGGGTTGTTACTTATTTAAGGCAGGTGCTGCCTCTCCTTGCCAAAAAGCATCAAATAACGCTTTTCGCACCGGGTAAAAAGAAGGAAGAGGAAGGCGGGAGGTACAAAGTGGTGAGGTTCCCCTCTCTCCCTTTTCCTTTTTATGAAGGATATGAGATGGCGCTTCCAAACCCGCTTATAAAAAAAAGGTTGGAAGAGGAAGAGCCAGATATTGTGCATTGTCATGCACCTGCAGATTTAGGAGTTCAAACCCTCTTAATGGCAAAAAAAATAGGGGTGCCTGTCGTAATAACCCACCACACCCATCTCACAGAATATTTACACTACATATTAAAAGAGGGGAAGCTGAAGGAAATCGGGAAGAAAGCGGTGGAAGCGGCTATGAAAAAAGTGTATAATAAAGCACATTTGGTAATCACCCCCTCCCACATAATAAAAGAAGAGTTAGAAAAAATCGGGGTGGAAAATGTAATAACCATCCACAACGGCATTAAAAAGATGGAGAGAGATGAGCGAAGAGCAGAGGAGTTTAGAAAAAAGTATAACATTAAGGGCAAGTTTGTGCTTTACTTAGGGAGGGTGACCAAAGAAAAAAGTGTGGAAGAGCTAGTAGAGGCGCTGGAAGGGTTGCCTTTGGTGGTTGCAGGAAGCGGGCCTCTTTTAGAGACACTCCAAAAAAGTAAACCTTATGCAATATATACTGGATATCTCACAGAGGAAGAGGTGGTGGGCGCTTACAGTGCCGCCTCTCTCTTTGCATCTGCATCATTAACAGAAACCTTTGGTCTTACCTTTGCAGAAGCAATGCAGTTCGGCCTGCCTATTGTAGCAATGAACTCATTGGCAGCTCCTGAGATAGTGGGGGAGGCAGGGATAATAGTGAATAATAAAAATGAGTTGAGGGAATGGGTGGAAAAACTGCTTAAAGAGGATAAATTAAGGGAAGAACTAGGAAAAAGAGCAAAGAGAAGGAGCAGAGAGTTTAGTTTAGAAAACCATATTAAAAAGTTAGAGGAAATATATAATAAGGTGGTGGAATCTACCTTATAGTAGGTATAGATGCGGGGATTAAAAAGGCGTTTGCAGCGCTTAATCTTAGAGGAGAGTTGGTGCACAGTTGGTGTAAAAAGAATGCTAAAGCAGAGGAAATGTTAGAGGAGATAAGAAAGGTGGGAATTCCTGTGCTTTTGGCATCAGACACCTCCCCCCCTCCTCATTTTGTTAAAAAAATGGCCGCAATGCTTAATGTAAAACTTATATATCCAAAAGAAAGCATGAGAAGAGAGGAGAAAAAGGAATTAGGGAGAAGAATAAAAAACGAGCACATCAGAGATTCTTATGCCGCTGCGATAAAAGCATATAGAAGATATGCAAACAGGTTAAGGCAGATTGAAAGGATGGAGAGGGAAGATAGAGAAGAGTTAAAAAGAATGGTCATTGAGGGGAAAAGAATAGGAGAGGTGGTTAGGGATGCTCACAAGAATAGTTTTAGAGTTAGAGAGCGATGAGATAAAGGACATAACTAAAGAGGTAGAAGAAGCAGTTGCACAATCGCAATGTGAAGAAGGAGTTTGTTTAGTTTTTAGCGTGGGAAGCACTTCTGGGATAATTGTAACAGAGTATGAAAAAGGGCATTTAAAGGATTTAAAAGAAGCGTTAGAAAAGATAGCGCCTTCTGATAAGGATTACCACCACCATCAAGCATGGGGAGATGATAACGGCAAAAGCCATGTAAGAGCAGTATTTATAAAGCAATATGCCCTTTTTCCGATTGCAAAAGGAAGAGTAATTAGGGGAACATGGCAAAACATCTGCGTTGCTAATTTAGACACGCGGCAAAGAAGAAGAGAGGTGATAATAGCGATAGTGCAGAGCAAATAATATGCCCATAAACAAAGGCAATAAACAAAGGGTTTTTATTTGTTAAACAAAAAATAAAAGCATGATAAAAAGCGCTCTTATTATAGCGGGATTGATTTCCGCGCTGATTTTGGGAGGAATAGCGCTATTGCAAGGAGATCAGCCAATGGCTCCTGAAATAGATGTGCCGCCACAAGGAAGCGGTCAAGACACTTCAGAGCAACCTATACCAGGCACAGTGATAATAACGCCGGAGAGCGGCGGGAACGGCAGTTGGATAGTAATAGGAGGAGAAAAGGACAGAGGTAAAGTGCTTTACTTACCTCCAGAAACAAAAGCGCCCATAATAGTGCAGCCGGGCGCAACTGTAGTATATGTTAATTCAGCCGCAGCATGCTGTCCTTCTTCTTGTCCCCCTGTTACTCCAACGCCTCCTGTCCTGCCCACACCACAACCTAGCCCACAACCGCTTCCAACACCTCAACCCACACCCATACCAGCCCCACAACCAGTACCGCCCAGCCAAGGGTGTTATGACAGCGATGGGGGAGATAACCCTGAAGTGAAAGGAGAGGTTAAAATGGATGGAATGAGCTTTGTAGATGAGTGTACAACAATACCTGGCGAAATAGAGCAAAGCGTTCTAACAGAATACTTCTGCATAGCAGGAGATGTAGACAGCAAGCAATATGTATGTGAAAACGGCTGCGGGGACGGCGTATGCGCCCCTGGATTTGGGGTGATTGAGCCAGAACCTGACTTTAATGTAATAGAGCCCGCCCAACCTAGCACATGCATAGACACAGAAGAAGACATAGATTACTTCACAAAAGGAACGGTGCAAGTAGATTCAAGCGTGCTGGAAGATGTGTGTGTGGACCAATACACCCTTTTTGAAATCTGGTGTAACGAGAACAACATACCTATGCGCACAGAAGTGGTGTGTGAAGGCGGCTGTATTCAAGGAGAGGGCAGGTGCAATCCTCAAGCAGGAGCGCGGAAGTTAGGAGAAGGACCGGCATAATTTAATTTTTTATTTTTTTCTACTTTCCAAACCCCCCAATATTTTTATAAAGAGTTAGAGTGAAAAACCATTAATACGGTGATATATATGGCAAAATACATGGTTGCGCGCCAACTATCAGGAAAAAAATTGGTGACCAGCGAAGGAGAAGATTTTGGAAGGCTGGTGGATATAGAAGTTAATGAAATAAGCGGGAAGATAGAATATTTAGTGGTGGAGCCAAACCCTGATAATGATAGCGCAGAAAGTTGGAAAGGAGAAGATGGTGTGGTAAAACTCCCTTATGAAAGCGTTTTGGCGGTGGGAGATTATATAATCGTGGAAAAAAGAAGAAGTAGATGAAAATAGCAGGGATTGACGAGGCAGGCAGAGGTTCGCTTATAGGGCCGCTGGTCATCTCATGCGCACTAGTTGAGAAAAGGCATCTGCAAAAACTTAAAGAAGCAGGCGTCAAAGATTCAAAAAAACTTAGCAAAGAAGCGCGGCTAAAAATAAGGAAAAAAATAAGTTTTTGCAAATTTTTTACCATTCTATTTTTCCCTCCCGAAATAGATAAAATATCGCTTAATGAGTTGGAGGCGCGCGGCTTTGCCCAACTTCTTGAAAGCGCCCGCGCGCACCTTACCTATATAGACCTTCCCGAGCCCTTAGAGCGGTTTAAAAACAGGATGAAAAAACTTACCGCAAAGCGGTTTGAAGCATACCATAAGGCAGATGAGAAAAATGTGGTGGTGGCTGCCGCCTCCATAAACGCAAAATTAGTGAGAGATAGATATATAGAAAAGATAAAAAGCAAAGTAGGATTTGATTTTGGAAGTGGCTATCCTTCAGACCCTAAAACCATCAGCGCCGTCAGAGAGCGTTATAGAGAATTAAAACCATATATAAGAAAAAAATGGAAAATTAGACCTACTCGCTCACTGTTAGAGTTCCTTTAATTTGCGGTCTGAATGGAGAAGCAAGGGTAAAGGTTCCTGCCCTCTCTATAGTTACAGTAGCGCTTTCTCCAGGGTGAAGAGCCCCGGTATTAAATAGCACTCCCTCATCATCTATAGCAACCACAGAGACAGGAGTGGTGCCTGTATTTACAAAAGTAATGCTATCTCCCACTCGCGCCTCCAAGACGCTAAACTCTAACCCGTCCTCTGTTACAGAGATTTCCTTAGCAGCAACGGGCCTCTCTTCTTCTTCCATGGGCATTCTTACAGAGAAAGACACTTGGTCTCTCACAGGAGGGCTATAACTTGACCCATCGTTGTGGACCAATTCTACCATCACTGTGTGCGGCCCTTCGCTTAAGGAGAGAGAGTTGGTCAAACTTGTGGTGTACATGGGCTCTCCGCCATCAACCACAATCTTCAAATGCCCTTCTCCTTCTTTCTTAGGACCACCTGGAGGAACTAACTCCACATTTCTTACAGAAACCACAAGAGCCACCGGCCCGTCTGTTTCTATCACCTCATTGGGAGAGGGACTTAGTATGTCAAGTTGCGGCGCTGGGCGTGGTCTTTCCGCTTCTACCGGTTGCTCCTCTTCCACAGGAGGCATCTCTTCCTCTGGAGGAGTTTCTGGAGGTTGCTGGGGTGTTTCTTCCACTTTCTGTTCAAGTACTAAACATCCGAACAATAAAAGAAACCCTAACAACGCAATGATAAGACGCATGAAAAATATACAAAAAGTATATTTTTAAATATGACGGTCACCTATGCATTAATGTGATAGTTCTCTTGGACTTTTGCGGCGTGTTGGTAGACGAGGATTACCAACTTCTCCATAAAAAAGAGGATATTGAAGGATTGAGCAGAAAGGCGACGCTTTGCATAGTGAGCAACGCCTCCTACTTCGCTATAAAAAGAGTGTTGGAGCGGGAGAAAATAGCGCATTGCTTTAAAGCGGTGGCAGGAAAGGAAAATTTGCCAGCCAAAAAACCAGCACCTGAAGCGTTTTTTCACATTATGAAAGAGTTAAACGCCCGGCCTCAAGAGTGCATATTTATAGATGATTCATTAGAAAATTGCAAAGTTGCTCAAAAATTAGGGATAAAGGCAATACATTACACGCCTGCAACCAATCTTAAGGAGATAGTATGATAAAAATAGAACTTAAGGGAAAGCAGGTAGTGGTAAGAGACCCCTCCTCCCTCACCTCTTTAATAAACGGCTTTTATGGAAGGAAGATAAAGAATGCGCTAGTGCTAAGCCCAGAAGAGGCGCTTTATATATTAGATGTGAGAAACGGGGTGTGCTATCAAAAAGGGAAAGAAATTAGGTTGGGGGAGTTGCTGGAGAAGTGGAGTAAAAGGAGAAAATTCTTAGCACGCTACCTCACCTATAAGGGTTGGAGAGACAGGGGGCTTATAATAAGAAGCGGCAGGGAGGTTTGGGGAAAGTATGGAAGAAGCGTGGTGAAGCAATATGAAAGCAGACCGCTTCGCCTTAAAAGCAAGAAGATAAAAGGGGTTTTTTATGAAGATGACCTAATAACGCTCTCTAGCGAAGAGGGAAAAGAACTTTATGAGAAATTCTGGTTCGGGCAGCAGGGAACATATAAAGCCGCCCATAGAGGGAAGTTGTTTAAATTAGACCTCTTTGAAAGCGTTTATCTTATGAAAAAAGGGGTGTTGGAGATAGAGAATGCGAGCAGGGAGGAGGTGATAAGGGCTGCAAAAAGGCGCTTTAAGTTCTTTGAAGATATGTTTATGGTTTATGAAGATTGGCGGGAGAAAGGATATGTGGTCAAGACAGGGTTTAAATTTGGTACCCATTTTAGGTTGTATTTCCCGGGCGCATCGCCTGTTAAAAAGGGTAAAGAATGGATACATTCCAAGCATGTCATACATGTGTTTCCTAGAAAGCACACCCAATTGATATCAGAATGGGCGCGCGCAATAAGGGTGGCCCACTCAGTGAGGAAAACCTTTATCCTTGCAATGCCGGGCAAAAAAATAAAACCAAAAAGAAAATATTTGGATTTTGCGCTATACTATAGAACCAAAAGCGAATTAGAAACGCCAAAGAACAGCGCCCCTCGCTTTTTAATGTATTCGCTTACAGAAGATGAAAAAATAGGAGGGGAAAAATTGGCAGAGGCGCTCGCAGTATGTGAAAAATATGGCTTGGAGATGCTCGCATCCATTGCGGACAGAGAGAGCAGCGTTACCCACTATTTAATCAAGAAAATAACATTGGAAAACTCGCGCTACGACTATTTTGAGATTGAATGGGTCCAACCCTAATCACATCCTTTCAGGGATGGGGATGCCTAAAATGGAAAGCGCTTCATTCATCACTTTCAAAAACGCTTTCAAAAGCGCTACCCTGCTTTCCTTCACCCTTCCCTCTGCCTTCAAAACAGGTGCGTTCTCATAAAAGCGCGTAAAGAGATAGGCGCAGTCGCCCACATATCTAACTAAAAGGGGGGGGGAGAAAGAATAAGCGCTTTTTTCAACAACATCAGGAAAGAGGAGAAGGTGCTTTATAAGCGCTTTTTCCGCCTCCAGAGAGTAAGCGTGAGGGGAGCTTTCCTTCACTTCTCCCCCTTCTGCTGCCTTCCTCAATATAGATTTTGCCCTTACGCAAGCATACTGCACATAAGGCCCTGAATCTCCCTCCATATTGAGCGCTTCCTCCCATTTAAAAACAATGCGCTTAAGAGGGTGGACTTTGAGGAAAGAGTATCTTATAGCAGCATTTGCCACCGCTTCCCTTGCCTCTCTCCCTTCCAAGCGCTGCACACATTCTTCAAACAAATCGTCCGCAGAATAGCCCACCCAAGTCCCTTTCCTTCCTGAAAAGCGCCCTTCAGGAAGCACCACATGCTCATAAGCAACATGCACATATTTGCCCTTAAAACCTAACTTTTTCAACACCTCCCTGACTACCGCCTGCGGATATTGCTGCTCCTTCCCTATAACATTAACAATCCAATCAGCAGAAAGGTCAAACTGCTGACCTTGTGAAGATGAGGCAAAAGCAACCCACCCGTTAGGTTGGCTTATAAATTCTTTAAAGTGGAGAAGGCGCTTCAACATCCCTGCCTTCCAAAGGTGGAAAATAACATCCTTGCCTGTATAAACCAGCGTCCCATCGCTCCTTATAAGCACCTTATCAGGGTCTTTCATTTTTCCAAAGCCAAAATCATAATCAAGTTTGACCACCCAACAGCCCGCATTTTTGCCTTCTTTTTCTAAAACAATGGCATCTGCCCTCTTAAGCATCTCCATACCCTCAGCGCTTAAAGCAACTATATCGCTTTCAAAAACCAAAAAGTGGTGGAAGATGCCAAAACTAAAGGCGGTTTGATACTGCGCCTTTACGCACTCCTCTACAACCTTTCTCGCTTCCTCATCCCCTCTCTCCAGCGCCCTTAAAATCTCCCGCACTCCCTCCTCCTTCCATTTTCCCTGCGCCTTGACATAAAGTTTTCCCAAATAATGGTCAAACTTTTCCTCTCCCGCACCCTCCTTCAAATTCCTAACAGCCCAGATTGTTTGCGCAACCTGTAAACCTAAATCATCAACATAATCCATCCTAATTACTTCATGGCCCATAAAAGAAAGCAAATTAGAAAGAACATCACCTAAAAGCGCATTTCTCAAATGGCCTGCATGCCATGGTTTATTAGGATTAACAGAAGGAAACTCCACAAGAATTTTTTTGCGCTCTATAGAAGAAGGTTTGCCAAAAGAGGGGGTGGAAAGGATGTGGGAGACCGCTTCGCTAAACGCCTCATCTGAAAGAAAAAAGTTTATATAGGGTCCTTCAGCACGCACCTCTTTTAGCCAATAGGGTTTTTCAATTTCACCCACCAACCGCGCCGCAATTTGGGCAGGATTTTTCCTTTCCTCCTTTGCCAGGAGAAACGCCACCTTGCTGTGATAATCAGCATGCTTACTCTCCTCAATAGTGGGCAGCACATAAGCATATTCTTTGCCCGCCGCATCGGAAAGAAGAGAGGCAATACGCCCTTTAAACATCTTCACCCTCCAAAATCAAAGCATTTTCCTTTAGTTCTTCCAGAGATTTATTAAATATATAATCTCCATCTCTTTTAATAATTACCCGCTTATCCCCTCTCACCCGCCCTATCCTTTCCACCCCTTCTCCAAAAAGAGGATAAGAAGAAACCGCAAGAAAGGTGCCTTCCCTCTCTTCATATTCCACCCCTCTTCCGCAGGAAAAAGCAAGGTCAAGCGCAGCGCGGGAAAGGTGGTTGGAGAAGAAAGCGCATTTTATGAGCGCTTTCTCAAAAAGTTCCCGTAATTTACTCCGCGAATCAACCACATAAACAAAGTCGCCGGGAGAGGGCGGGGAAAAAGGATAAATACGCGGTGAGGTAAGGAGAAGAACCGCACCGCTTTTTTTATCATCTAAAAAAACCTTAAACCCGCAAACAGGGATGCGGTATTTAAGCGCAAAGCGATAGAGAGAGGCAGCATTTTTTATAGCGTTACCTATCCGCTTAGAGGGGGTGAATATTGCGAAAAATCCTGCCGCCTGCTCTATGGAGCCCCCTTTTGCCACCAACAGGTCTAAAGCCACCTCAAATTCAGGCATGCCGCCGCCAACCCAAGAAAAAACAAAGTTTTCAAAAACAAAGGAAGAGAAAGAAGAGGGGGGTGAGCCCTCTTTATAGCGTGTTTTTATCTTTTTTATATGAGGAATATTCTCCAACGCTACCAAAACCTTTTTTCCATCTGTAAGAAGATAGCCAGAGGAAGAGGTTTTTCCGATCTCCTCCGCCCTCACCCCAAACTCCCTAGCTCTTTCTTCCAAATCCTCCTCGCTTGCCACAAAAACATCAGGAGGAAAAGAAGGAAGGGAAGCGATGAAGCCAGAAGGGGAGCAATCAAAAAGCGCTTTTATCCATTCTTCATCTGCAAAAACTTTATGGCTACCTACCACTTTTGCCAAATGCTCGCGGCTTCCTGAAAGCGCAAAAATTCGCTTTCCCTTTTTTTCAGGGGAAGAGGATAGAGCGGCAGAAATGTAAAAATCAAAAAAGCCGCCTACTTTAAACACAGCGCTTTGTTTGTTTAGGTTAAGTAATTCTGCAACCTCCTTGCTTTTGGCCGCGTTTATATAAAGAAAGGATTGGGGAGCATATCTTAATACTGCCTCCCCCACACCATAGCGTTCCACATAAGGTTTATTAGCCAATTCCACTGTTTTGAAAACAAATGTCTCCAAAGGCGCATGGATAGAAAGTTTATCCTCATCTTCATAAACAACATCCCCATAAAAAACAAAGTCGCGCCACACCTCTCTCAAAAGCGCCCATTCTAAAGAAGTGAGCGCATCCATCTTAAGCGCGCTCCTCAATTTCATCTTTTTTATCTCCTTTAACAGAGAGGAGAAGCCAAGAGGAAGACGCTTTTTTTTCTTTATTTTTTTGAAAATAGGCGGCCAGGAAGGAAGAGAGAAAAGAGGGGAAGAATAGGGCGCGCATTTCAGATAAGAAAGAGATTTTGATTGAAGGATGTTCTCCAAGCGCTCGCACTCCCTTTTATGCAAATAATAGCAAAGGCCTTTATAGATAAAGAGATTTCTCCCTTTTAAACGCTCTCTATCCTCTAAGAGACGGTCGCGCTTTAAATCCACAATCAACCTCCACAGGGAAGGAAAGTGCGCGCGCTGGCCCTTTAAGGAGAGAGGAGAGTTTGAAAAATAGATATGGGAAGAGAGGGGGTCAGAAGAGCGCAAAATCTCCAGCACAAACATCATACAATAAATATATGCCTAAATTTAAATGAATTAGGAGAGTGCAGGAGGAAGGATTCGAACCTTCGTAGGCCCTAAGGCCAGCAGATTTCCCCTGCCCCTTTTAGCAAGGGAAGATCTTGAGTCTGCCGCGTTTGACCGCTCCGCCACTCCTGCACTCATCAATATTCTACCACTATTTTACCGCTCTTTATCTTCGCCACACACATAAGACGCTCTGAAGGGTCGGTTGCAAAGGTTTCCAAGCCCATCTTTTCCACTTCATTAGGCGGTTCCAAATTCTCCATCCCTTCCACAACGCGCACCTTGCAGGAGGCGCAACTGCCGCTTTTGCATGCAAAGAGGATGGAGCACTTGCCATCCAACACTGCCAGCACCGAGCCATCAGGCACTTCCACCACTTTACCATCATTCTTAATCTCCACTTGAGCCATTTATTCACACTCCTAATCTCTTATGCTTAGGTTTGGTTTTAACAATTTTCACATTTTGGGGGGTAAGAATAACCATGTCATGCTGCAGAAGTGCAATGTCTCCGTTTAACTTCTCAACATGCCTTTTAAGTTTTGAAATAATGTTCTTTAAACGGTTTTCCTGCTTAATCAGGGGTTTGAGGTTTAGAATGATTATGTTTTTTTGAGACAATTCATTTAAGGTAAGTTCCACATCGCCATCATTCCTTAAATCCAACTTCTTCACATAGAAATCTGCAGGCGGGCTTACCACATCCCCCTCTTGATTCATAAGTTCCTCTAAGTCAGGCACTTCCTGAGTTTCCTTTTCTTTTCCAAGGATTTTATCTAATAAACCCATGAGACCACCTTAATTTAACTATTCAGCTTATTTTTATAAACATTTTCTAACCTCCCCACCCCCCACAACCTTTAACCCTTTAACCGTACGCTCCCCTCAAGCCTTTTGATCAAACTTTTGGCCTAAGAATAACAGAAGACAAAAGTTTGGGGGAGAAAAAGTTAAACTAAAACCGTAGGTTCTCCTCAGGAAGTTTTGACAACTTTTAACCTAAGAAATACAGGAGAAAAAGTTGTATGGACTCGGGGGGATTTGAACCCCCAGTCTCCGCCGTGCGAGAGCGGCGTCTTACCGTTAGACTACGAGCCCTTTTTAAAAATTATTGAAAGTAATGCTTATTAATGGATTCTGAAAGAGGGCTTTTTTTTAAAAACTTAATCTTGGGCGGGCAGGACGGATTGGTAAATGTGCTGGGCATAGTGTTGGGAGTGGCGGTGGCTACCTACGATGCGCAAATCATTATATTAGCAGGGCTGGCTGCAACCTTTGCAGAAAGTTTAAGCATGGCGGCCGTTGCTTATACCTCTACAAGAGCAGAATTAGAGCATTTTAGAGGTTTAATGAAAGACCAGCAAGAGGAGATAGAAAAACATCCCGAAAAGGCAAAGGAGAAAATAAAGGAAATATATAAAAATAAAGGATTTAGCGGAGACCTGTTAAACAAAGTGGTGGAGAGAATAGCGCAAAACAAAAAGAGATGGTTAGAGACGCTTATTAAAGAATACCACAACCTCTATGACCCTGAAGAAAAAATGTCGCCCGCCTACCAAAGCTTTTTGGTAGGAACAAGCGCTATAATCGGCTCCCTCATTCCGCTAATACCGTTTTTCTTCATAAATGTGGAGCAGGCACTATATCTTTCTCTCATCATCTCCCTTCTTTCGCTATTTATATTTGGCGCCTATAAAAGCCACATTGCAAAGGAAAAATGGCTGCACGGCGGGTTGGAAATGATGATAATAGGGGGAGTGGCTGCGTTTGCCGGCTTTATGGTAGGGGTCTTGTTTCAAGTATAAACACCCTTTACCACTTTTATTTTTTTCGCTTGAAAAAATAATATATGACTAAACAACTGGCGCGCGGCAACTGGCGCTTAGCAGCAGAGATGATAAGAAGGGGAAAATGGGAAGAGGCGCTTCAAATAGAGCGGCTAGGAAGGAGGGATAACGGCATTACCAAACAACTAAATAGAAGACAGCAAGAAATTATAGAAAGGTATGATTTAAGAGACCCTGCGCAGAGGAAAGAAGTGGAAGAAGACCTTAAGTGGGCCACCACTTCCTACCGCCTTGCGAACGCAATAAGAAAAATAAGATTTCTTAAAGAAGATATAGAACATCTCTCCCGCCATGTAGAGATC
>JALWZW010000052.1 GCA_026992595.1 Microcaldota archaeon
CTCCACCACTTCCCTTATCTCAAACTCGTCCATGAAAAGAGATAAGCGCAAGGGGATTTTTAAATTTTTCACTTAAAATGAGCATTTTTTGGAAAAATACTCACTCAAAGTGAGCAATTTTTTCAATAACTTATAAAAACACAAACACTTAAAAGAGAAATAATGAGACAGTTTATTGTAATTTTTATTCTTTTAATAGGATGTCTAAGCACAACTTCGCAAAAAGAAGTAAAAGAACAATTAGCAGAAGAATTCCTCAGAGCATATAGCCATAAAAACATATCTTCAAGAATGGTTGAAGTATCTTTTAGCGCTAAAGAAGAAGAAGTTGAAATCTTTGAAGGAAACACTCAAAAAGCATGGGCATATAATTCTTCCATCCCTGGACCAGTAATAAGAATAAAATTAGGAGACACAATAAAGATAAAATTCAAAAACGAACTTCCCCAACCAACCACCATTCATTTCCATGGAATAAGAGTTCCAAACGCAATGGATGGAGTGCCAGGAGTAACACAACTCCCCATAAAACCAGGAGAGATATTTGTTTATGAATTCACACCAAAAGACCCAGGAACATACTGGTTCCACCCTCACATAAGAGGGCATGAACAATTAGAAAAAGGACTATACGGGGGGATAATTGTGGAAGATGGATTAACTTTTGATAAGGATGTGGTGGTTTTTTTAGATGACTGGTTAGTAAATAAAGACGGGAGCATTAATGAAAATTTCGAAAGTTTGCATGCAGCCATGATGAATGGTAGATGGGGAAATGTGATTACTGCAAATGGAAAAACATCAGAAATCATAAATATAAAATCAGGAGAACGATTAAGATTAAGAATAATAAATGCGGCAAATGCCCGCATATTTAATCTAACTCACAACTCAACTCAAAAACAAGAATATTTTGCAATAGATGGGTTTTTCACAAGAAAACCTAAAAAATTCTCATGGTATGATCTGGCGCCAGGGAACAGGATCGACCTAGATATATACACGAATGAAAGTTTTGTTATTTATGATGCGAGGACAAGAAGAATATTGGTAAAAATAAATGTAACCACATCACAACCACTGAAAGAAAAAGAAGCATTGCCCATAGCGCAGTATATACCATCTCTAAAAAAAGCAGCACAATTAGAATTTGATAGAGAATATGTATACAGAATAGAAAGAAGACCAGGAGGTCCTGTATGGACCATAAATGGAAAATCTTGGCCAGAATATGAATCATACATTTTTGAAGCAGGAAAGTTCAATATAATAAGATTAAGAGACCAATCAGGCAGAATACACCCAGTGCACTTTCATGGATTATTTTTCAAGGTTTTAAGAAGAAATGGAAAGTTTGTAGATGAAGGGAGTTTTAGAGATACAGTGATTTTGTACCCTAATGATGTGGTAGATGTGGCGCTTGTTCCTTTAGATAAAGGAAAGTGGGTCAACCATTGCCATATACAAGAACATGCAGAAAGAGGATTTATGACAGCAATTGAGGTTGTCTAAAGCACAAACATTTAAATAACATTCAAAAGAATAAAAAATGTGGTTGCTATGGCAAAGGTGATTGTTTATAGCGCGGAATGGTGTCCTTGGTGTCATAAAACCATTGAATATTTAAAAAATAGGGGAGTGGATTTTGAAGTAAGGGATGTGGAAAAGAAGGAGTATGCAATAGAAGCGATGAAAAAAAGCGGGCAGACGGGGATACCTGTCATAGATATAAACGGAAAAATAATAGTGGGCTTTAATCAAAGCGCTATAGATGAGGCGCTGAAAGAGATAGAATGAGATTGGCTGATGCTATAAGTATAAGCGGCACGGTTTTTTCATTATTAGGCGCCGCCTTCATAAACAACCTTCCCCTCGCCTTCTTCTTTTTCTCCCTTTCTTTTCTTTGTGATGCGTTAGACGGCTATGTGGCACGGAAACAAGGGCCAACAGCAAAAGGCGCATTTATTGATGCGCTATGCGATAGAATTTCGGACAGCGCTTTGTTTGGAGCGTTGGCGCTCGCAAGGCCTTTTCCCCAAAACCTCTTAGCGCTTACCTTAGTGGCCGTGGTGTTCCTCCCTGCATATATCCGCGCGCTTGCAGTGTATGCAGGATTGGCAAAAGCGCAAGAAGCGAAAAAATGGGGGGGAGTAGGGGGGAGGAGATGGCGCGCCCCCATCATCATCTTAGCATTAGGATTGGTTTTATTAGGCGTTGATGTATTAACTGAAATTTTAGCGCTTCTTATAGTGCTAACCCTTGCCACCACCCTCTCCCGCATAGTAAAAGCATTAAGTTTTTAATTTCTTCTCAATACATATCAATTCGCATGACAAAGATTAGAATAAAAATTAGCGGTGAGGACCCCAAAGCGCTGGACAGCGTAGTAGGGCAAATAAAGACATTGGCAGATGCGCTTAATATGAAATTTATAGGGCCTGTGAGATTGCCCAGAAAAATTATGAGCGTAAGTCCCAGAAGAACCCCTTGCGGGGATGGGACAGATACTTATGAGTATTGGGAAAAGAGAGTATATAGGCGGTTGGTGGATGTTGAAGGAGATGAAAAATATATAAAGCAAATATTAAGAATAAAAGTGCCTGCCAATGTGTTTGTAAAGATCTCCCTCTCTTCCTAACATGCTCCTTTTTGATGAGATGTTGAAAAAGCTGTGCAGATGGTTCAGAATTTTGGGAGTGGACAGCGCTTATGCAAAAGGGTTAAGCGATAGGGAAATAGAGGAATGGGCGCGGAGAGAAGGAAGAGTGATAATAACCAAAGACAAAGAGTTGGGAAAAAGGCCTAATGCGGTGTTTTTAGAATCAGAGGAAATAGCAAGCCAGATTGCGGAGGTTATTAAAAAAACAGGGGTAAAAGTGGCTTTTCCCAACCGCACACGCTGTCCTTTGTGTAATAGGGCGCTGGTGGAAAAAGGGGAAAAGAGATGGGAATGTCCCAACTGTGGAAAGGAGTATTGGGTAGGGAGCCATTGGAAAAACATTACAAAAGTTTATGAGCAGGTGAGGAAAACTCTAAAAATAACGCCATAATTTCTTAAGTATGGTTAATAAATAATGGCGTTAAATATAAAATAATTCTCGCCCACTTAAAAACCATGCAATATTTACCGCGCTTGCTGATGGGTAAAGTGGAGAGATGGATGGAGAGAAGAGTAGCGGTTATTTTAAGAGGGGCAAGGCAGGTAGGAAAAACCACTCTTTTAAAGATGTTGCAAAAAAAATATGGCGGGACATATATAGACATGACTGATGAGAGTTGGGCAGAAAGATTTAGCGCAGACCCCTTATCCTTCGCAGAGTTAGAAGAGCCGCTCTATTTAGATGAGATAGAGATGGTTAAAAATGCGGGGAGGGCGCTTAAACTGCTTTACGATACAAAAAAACCTAAGATGGTGGTAAGCGGTTCGGGAGCGTTTGAAGTTAAAGAGAACATAAGCGGCTACTTGGTAGGAAGAAGTGTGTCCTTAACGCTTTACCCGCTTACATTCAGCGAATATGTGCTATGGCAAAGCGAAGAGATGTATAAATGGTATGAAAGAACAAGGAGAAAGATATGGAGCTATATTAGAGGTCAAAGCAAAGAGTTTCCTGAAGTGCCGCACATAAGAAAATTAGAAGAATATTACAAAGAGTATGTGAAATTTGGAGGGTATCCTGCGGTAGTAAGGATGAAAGAGGATAAAAAAATGCGGCTAAAGAGCATAATAGAAAGCCAATTAGAAAGAGATGTGTTTAGGTTTTTTGATGTTAGAGAGAAGGAAAAATTTAGAGAATATTTGAAATATTTAGCCGCCAGTGTGGGAGGGATTTTTAATGTTCATTCAACAGGCCTAAGTTATCAGACCGCGTGGAACTATACAAATATTCTCATCATGGAGTACATATTAGCGCTACTAAAACCCTTTCACAAAAACCTTTCCACCGAACTAAGGAAATCTCGCAAGATATATTTTTATGATATAGGAGTTGCGCGCCTCCTTTCTGAAGAAAGAATGGGCATAGGACAGGAAAGAGAGAATTTTGTTTTTATGCAGCTCAGCGCAGGCGAAGAGTTAAGATATTGGAGAACACAGGGCGGGGCGGAGATAGATTTTGTGGTTTTAGAAAGAGGGGAGCCGCGCATTGCGATAGAAGTGAAAAGCGCCAATAAAAGCAGTAGAGCGCTTTGGTCGTTCTTAGAGACATACAACCTCAATAGAGCAGTGGTGATAGGAAATGAGACAAAAATAGAAAAAAGAAAGCACGAGACAATATTTTTAGAACCTTGGTGGATATAAAAGGGCTTTTAAAAGGTAGGGATAATAAATTAATAACGCGTTAAATGAAAAAGTGAGAAAATGAGGAAGCTGCGGAGGCCCCCAAACGCAGCTGCCAACACGATAAAAAGAATAGATAAGTTATTTTTACCCTACAAAAATAATATGGTGATATTAATAAGCATCCACCATAAATATGTGGAAAAAATAAAACAAGGAAAAAAGAAATACGAGTTTCGCAGAAAGTATCCTCTAAAAGAGAAGAGCCTTGCCTTAATATATACGCCCAGGCCTATAAAAAACATAAATTTTTGGATATTGTTTGATAGCCCTATAAAAGGAGATATAAAGAAGTTGATAGAAATAAGCGGGTATAAAGATAAAGAAAAACAATCGTTGGTGGAATATTTCAAAGGTCTAGGAGAAGGATTCGCCATTCCTATCATCAAATTTGGAGAGATAAACCCCCCAGTTACACTAAAAGAAATGACTCAATACAAGATAAAACCACCACAACATATAACTTATTTAGAAAAACACCAGACATTTTTAAAAATGGTGGCACAAAGATCACACATATTCTCAACTCTTTATTTTAAAAGAGATAAGTGACCTCTAACTTTAACTCTCTGCCCGTAAAACATTTGCGCGTTGGATGCCACTCCTTAAGTAAGAGTACATCTCCTTCCTTTACATCAAAATCAGCCAATCTTATTTCAAAAGATTTCTTTCCGCTTTTTATCAACTCGAAATACTTAGGCCAGATTTTCTTTTTTATAGTCCTCATAAGAACCCCTTTCATTAGTTAGCATAGATTTTATAAAAAGAAAAATTTATAAGCAACCAATCCATGCCCCTCATCCAAGAGCTTTTAAAAGTTAGGGACAATAAATTAATAAAAGGGCCCGTAGCTCAGCTTGGTAGAGCGACGGACTTTTATTTTTAAAAAGGAAATCCGCAGGTCGAGGGTTCAAATCCCTCCGGGCCCATATAACTTTTTCTCCCTCAAACTTTTTTCTACTGTTTCACTGAGGTCAAAAGTTTGATCAAAAACACCTGAGGATAACCTACGGTTTAGGTTTTTTCTTAGGTTAAAAGTTGTCAAAACTTCCTGAGGTGAACTTACGGGTTAGGGGTTTTACTTAGGTTAAAAGTTACCAAAACTTCCTGAGGCAACTTTTTCTCCTGTATTTCTTAGGTTAAAAGTTGTCAAATGAAACTTTTTTCTACTGTTTTACTTAGGTCAAAAGTTTCATCAAAAACACCTGAGGAGAACTTACGGTTTAGGAGGTATTAGGCCAAAAACTTAACTGAAAGGCCTGAGGATGAGCGTACGGTTTGGAGTTTATTTAGGTTAAAAGTTTGAGCAAAAATAGGAAAAAAAGAGTGCGAAAAATCCAAAAAATTAAACACTAGTGGAAGGGAGGGTGGAAAAGGAAGCCAAGAGGGTGCCTAAAAGGGCGCCCAAAAGAATCACTAAGAGCAGGCCTATCAGCACCAGAGGTACAAAGAAAGCAACAAAGCCCTTCCATGCAGAGAACTTGTGGACTGAAGCCACTGAATAGGAACTTAGATAAACGCTGTAAAGCCAGAGTATAAGAGACCCTATAGCAACAACACACCCTATCACAGAAACTGGAGCGATTAAAGAGAAAAGAGCCACTATCGGCCACACCAACCATAGAAAGGCGCTGGAAGAAAGGAGAAGAGCATTATAGGTATCTCCCAACCCTGCCTTACCACCTAAAATTTTGGCAACAATAAAGACAGGTATTGAGTAAAGAGCCAAGAAGATAAGAAGGATGAAAGGACTAAGAACGGCGCTTATCAATTGGAAAATAAGGGCTCCCAGAGCAGCACCAAGAGTAGCAATAGCTGCTAGCAATACGCCGGGCAAACCAGCCAAGAAATTAACTAAAGAGGAAAAGAGAGTCACCAAAACATACTCTTTTGCTCTTCCGCCTAACGGTTTGGAAGTATATTTAAGAGAATCAATAAAAGCAGAATAGTCCTTATGACTCACATTTTTGTTTAGAAAAGGAACGCTTTGCCACAAATCAAAAACCCACTTTTTATAATCCTTTAAAAAATCATTAGCCACTTAACCACCTCCTTTTTTAATAAAAAAGGAAAAGAATATAAAGGAGCGCTAAAATCATTTGCGCGACTTTTTAATAAACAGGGAAGCCAAAAGCAAAATCATAGCGGTGGGAAGGCAGCAAAGCGCGCTGTTTTGCTGAGGCGGTTCTGGCAATTCCACAGGCACCTCTGTTTGGTCTGGGAGAGGGGAGGGAGCAGGAGAAGGCCCTTCAGGTTGTTCTGCTGGAGGTTGATCTTCAGTTGGAGAAGAATCCTGAGGAGGGCTCTCTGAGGGCTGTTCCTCAGATGGCTGCTCTGAAGGTTGCTCTTGGGGAGGAGATTCTCCCCCACCGCTTTCCTGCGGAGGCGGAGAAACACAAGCGCAATCGCCTGCTTGGAAAGATAAAAGAGCAGTTTCATAACCACCTTTAGAAACCCTCACCCTATAAGATTTTTCACAACCTTGGAATTCAAACTTGCCCTCTTCTGTATTACCAGTAGCCACACGCCTTACAGGGTCGCCCCCTTCCAATTCATCTACAATAACCACCGCTCCGTTGATAGGAGCGCCATATTGAGAGCTAACACTAACCTCTTGATAAAGGGTGCCGTCCCTGCAAACAGGAGAGACCGAAACATTTAGAGGTTGGAGTTGCTGGTCCCCTTGCACAAACAACACCGCAACCAACAACAGCATAAAAAGCGCCCTCATTTACACTCACCCTCATAAGCAACCTGCACACCGCCCACACATTCAGCAAAGCACCTATTAGAATAAGTTTTTCCATCCTCGCCGCAAACAGGTTCATAAACCATAATACACGCACAATCTTTATTAGCACCCAACTCTTCCCCATCCGGTTGGGGTTTAGAATTATAAACACAGCCATAAGCAAGCAAAGCCAACAACAGCACCAAAAATGCCAATCGCATATTTACATAACCAAAGCAAAAATTAAAAAGGAATGTTTGTCAGCGGTAGGGCTGAAGGGAGGAGAAGAGAATGTGGAGTTTATATTTTAAATTCTCCACATCTGCAGGAGATAACCGCTCATCTGTATTATGAAATAAAAGGGCGTTGAAAATAGAAGAAGCGTCAATAAAACTTTTCTCACTTAAGCGCAGTACATATTTCCTCATTTCCCTACGCGGAACGGTGCGCTTAAACCTTAACACAGAGCGCCCCCATAAAAGCACGGCAGGCCGCCAACTTGCATTATTCCTCTCCACAAAAGGGATAAGTGCAACCACAACGCGGCCATCAATAGAAGATAAACTCTCAATTAAGCGTTGGCGAAAGGCGATAAGTTTGCTTTCGGGCAGGTAAAAATCAAGCGCTCTTACCATACAACTGTGAAAAGTGTCCAGTTCAAAAGAGGGCTCATCAACTTTAAGGTGAGAAAGAAGAACATTGTAACCGATGCGCTTAACTACCACATACTTTCGCCCTCTGTGGCGCACCAATTGCCCAAACGCAAGGCGGCGGTCAGCCATAAAAGTAAAGTGTCAAGAAATGAATAAAAAAGTATTTAGCGCTAGAAATTTATCTCCAATGAAATAATCCCCTGAGGGCTCCAGCGCCCGCCCACCTGCGCAGCCCCTATTTGCGCGGTTAAAGCGCTTCTGCCTATAGGCACACGGCCCCTTAAACCAAATCTGCGCGGCGCATTTCTACCTTCCTCCACATAGAGACCAACGCTTTGACCGCCCGGAAACACCATATCTGCATTTAAACCTAAACGCGCTATTGACACTCCCCAAAGGTTAGATAAAGAGCCGTAAGGGGTGAGAACCGCCCTATTCCTTCCTAAAGAGAACGAGAATGGGACGGTGCCTTCCAAATACCATCTCCTCCCAAAACCAACCCCTCCCCTCGCTTCAAACCCTATATTAAACCTCCCTTGAGCAGGAAGAAGACGCCCCACTCTTGCTTCCACTCCTAAAATGCGGGAGGTGCGGCCTTCCTCTAAAACAGCGCCCGCATTTGCGCCCAACTCAATAAACCACAGACCGCTTCTATACCTCCCGGCAGCCCTTCCATGTAGCACCCATTGCAACCGCTCCTCCTCCGAAAGACGCACATTGTAACCCTGCCCTTCTAAATACCGCGTAAAAATCCTAAGCGCGTTAATGCCAATGCCTGCAATCAGCCGCATCTCCTCTTCATTTAACCTCCTCCTTCCTCCCAAAGGAATGGAAAGAACAGCTTGAGAGCCAAAAATTTGAACATAATTTTCACTTATACGAATGCGGTAAGTTTCCCGGCTCAGAGGCAATGCTTTCCCTGCATTTCTTTCCACAAGGGTTCTGAACTTTTCCTCATCTGCCGTTGCCACCTTCTCTCTCAACTGCTTAACCTCTCTAATCCGCCTCTCCACAGCCCGCCGCCGCTCTGAGCCCTCAGGCAAAGAATCTCGCCTTTCTTCCAACCTGCGCAAACCCTCATCTAAGAAAGAAAGGTAAGCGTCCTTAGCTTCCTGGAAACTGCCCGCCCCTGCTCTCCAAGCAGCCAAAGCACCAGCAGCCCTTGAACCGCTTTCCCTAAACCACTCCTTGCCGCGGCGGTCTTCGCGCCCTATCATCCAAAATGCGTTTGACTCATTGGTAGCAAGCACAGGCGCTGCAACCACACCCCCTCCTCTTAAACGCACCAAAGAAGTATAAGAAGGGTCATCAAACACTCCGCTGAAAAGAGGGCCTTGCGCCACCGCTTCTCTTTCTGCCAAGCGCAAACGAGGAACTGCGCCCAACAGTTCAGACCTTTGGCGCCTTTCCTCCTCTCGCCTCCTACTCTCTACCAAACCAGCCATATCATCATTCCTCCGCATAAGCAGTTGAAAAACAACCTATCCAAAAAGTCCCTATACCAAAAGCAAAATCTTCGCGTAAAGAGAATGCTTCCTGCTCCTCACCTCTGTAAGCGTACTTCATCGCCTTCTCGCGGTCGCGTGCCACCGGCATTAAAGAACGCACCCCTTCATCTTCCACCCATTTAACCTCAAAAAGCGTCCGTCCTCGTGAGACCACAAACAACCGCCCGTTTCTCTCCACCACACGGCCCACTTCCTTCATCCTTCCCCTCCTCGCTTCATTAGCGTCCAAAAGCAAAATATTACCATCTACATCCTCTAAAAACACCCACCACCATCGCACCACTCTATAGCGCGTGCCATACCTTTCATTAAACTCATGCAAAGAAAGTTTTTCTCCTTCAAGGTCCACCCAAGATTCCACATAATAACTTAAATAACCATCAGAATAATGCTCTCTCAGTGCGCTATGGTGAAGGGTGGCCTCCCTCACCCTCTGCACAGGTGCGCGCTCCTCTCTTTCCTCCCTCTCTGCCGCTGCCATCCTTGCTGCAAGCGGCCTGCGGGCAGGCACTGCATTTAAAGCTCCTATACCCCGTTCCAATTCTGAAAGCGCGGCGCGTGCTAAATAAGGATTGTGAGAGCGGCGCCACCGCTCCCTTAACCTCCGCGCCCTTCTATAAGCCAGCACCGCCCTTAAAACAAGAGCCCTTAAAGAGGGGTCTGCCACCTGTCTAGCAAGCAAGGGCATGGTTAGGCGCGAGGGCGCCACCCCCACGGTGCGAACTATAAGTTGCCTTAAAAGGGCAGACCTTCCTTCCAACTGCCTATCCACTACCTTTAAAACAGAGGATAGGTAATCTCTCCTCTGCTCCTCTCTATGCCATGCCGCATAATCATAAGCTACATAAGAGAGAAAAGCGGCGGTGCGCTCCTGCTGTGCGCCATAGAGCTCTCTATACCTCTGCAGGAATGAATAGTTTACCACCTGCCTATCTCTCTCCAGCGCATCATGAACAAAGCCCCCGGAAGTGAAGGAAAAGAGGGAAGAGCGAAGGAACTCTGCCCCACCCAAACCCTCTAACCTTATCTGCTCTTGAGGGAGAGAAAGGGCATAAGGGTTGAAAGAGCGGTAAGCATTTTCCCAATACCCCAAAGAAGGTGCAAAATCACCTAATTGCACAGCATAATAAACAGCTCTTGCATATAAAGCAGAGACCGCATCTAAAGAAGGCCGCGCTAAATCATGCGCAGCCATGGTTGCCATCTCTTCCAAATAGCGATAAGAAGGAGGGGCGGAAAGGGTAAGGGAAGCAGAAGCAAGGTTCAAAGGAGAGGAGAGGTTCCCTTCTTCTAAAGAATGGACAAACCTCCCTCGCTCATCAAGCGCAAAATCCTGCCTAAACGCTTCCATCGCATCCTCATAGAGAGCGCGGCCCTCTCCGCGCTCCCCTACCCAAAAACTGCATTCATAAAGGCGCGCAAGTGTGAGGGCGGCTAAAAGGGTGAGGCGCCTTTCCCTTTCTTCCAACCGCTTCCATGACCCCAACTTTTCCGCCACTGCCTCAAAATGCCCCTCTAAACCAGAGAGAGGGGTAAGGCGGGAGAATGCCTCGCGGACTGCCTCTATTTCTGCATCTGAAAGCTCCTCACCCCTGCTATAGCGCTCCAACGCCCTTTTTGCATAAAAGCCAGCGCTCATCGCGGCGGAGAGGGTTTGCTGTTGGGCGGAGAGAGAAGGACGCTCAAAAAGCGTTAGAAGCCGTCGGTGCCACTGCCCACCCTTCTCAATCTCCTGCTCTATTTTCCTCACCAGCTCCTCATCCCCTCCCGCCATTCTAAGGGCGGTCTCTAAATAGGGGGATTGAAAGGCAGCCCATCTAACCGCCCTTTGCATGTCTGCTTCAAATAAGAAAGAGGTGTGAGAAAGAGATGCAAGGTCAGAAGAAGGAAGGGTTAGGTTTTGGAGAACCTCGCTGAATTGAGCATACCTCCCCCACAACCCTGAATCCCTCATCCCTTCAGGTACCAGTTTTCTAACCGCCTCCAACCGCTCTCTCAACATGCTATATTCCTGCAGCATCCTTGCTTGGGCAGCAGCGCAGGTGCGCTCCGCTCCTTCCAAAATAGAGAGCGCCCTCTCTTTATCCTCATTAAAGAGGCGCAGGGACTCACCTACCCCCTCCAAAACCTTTCTTCTTTGTTGGGGAAGAAGGGTCCAGGCGCGGTAGACAGCATGCATATACCTAAACCGTTCCTCTCTGCTCAAATTCCTATTATCCATCTGCCTGAATAAATCCATAGAGAGGCGGTAATCACCAGCAACATCTCCGCTTGCCCCCCTAACGCTAGGGTTTCTTAAGTAGCGGACAACATCTCTTAAAAGCGCTTGCCTAAGCGCCTCCTTTTCCAAAAAGCGGTCCACTTCGCTCAAAGTGGCAGAGGATAGCCGTCCATCCTTTGCATCCTCTGTTAAAGCATCAAGCAAAGAGGCCGCTTTTTCCTCATCAGCAAAGGAGCGAGCTAAAACCAGAAGACCTAACCTGCTTTCCAATGCAACATTCCTTGCCCGCAAATGAGGGACTTGTTGCAAAACCGCGCCTGTGCGCTCACCTAAAACCTGCTCGCTCAACCTGTCTAAAGCAAGCAAAAGCTTCCTTCTCTCGCTCTCATCAAACCCGCCCTGCGCATACATCTCATAAACCCTTCTCAACCTGCCAAAAGAGGCGAGCGCTTTTTCCCAGCGCTCCTTCCCTAAAAACTGCTGAGTGAGCGGGTTAGATAAAAGGCGCTCTAAATCGCGGAGAAGGCGGCGGTAAGAACGAGGAGAATAAGCCAAAGCATTAAAACCACTCTTTAAAGAAGGGGCCATGGTGTCATAAAAAGCGCGCTCCAGCAAAGCCCTTGCAGCGATCTCCCTCAACTTTCTCAACCCCTCAACACCCAGCACCCCTCCTCTTTCGCCTGTCTGCTTATTTAACCATTCTGCCAATCCGCCCTGCTCAAAAGGAACAATGCCTCTCCCTTCCTCATCCACATTGCTTCCTCTAAAATATTGCGCAGGAAGAGGGTAATATTTGGCAAATTGGCGGAACCTCCTTTCCAAAAGCGCTAATTGGCGTTGAGAAAGAGAACGGCCTCGGGAAAGCAATCGCTCAAACCTATCTAACAAACGCGCAAAATCAGTATAAGCCCTTCTCGCCTGACGAGAGCCGGGCACCTGTAAGCGCACACCCCCATACTCAAACCTATCCACACCACGAGTTGCAGCCACCCTTCCCATACACTCACAAAAAATAAAATAAGGGGGAATTTAAATAAATTGCTAAAATAAAGGCGTAAAACGAGAGGAAAGGAGAAGAGGGGTAAAAAGTAAAGGGGGGTTAAAAAGAGTTGCTGCGTCGGGGATTCGAACCCCGGTCGGTGGAGTGAAAGTCCACCATCCTGGACCGGATTATCCTAACATTCTAGACGAACGCAGCACCCTTTCCACTTCTTCCACAACCTCTTCCCAAGGTTTGGTTGCATTTATTTTGTGCCAGTTAGGTGTTAAAAACCTTTCCTTGTAAAGGGAGAGAAAATTGGCGCGCACCTTTTCCAAATAGTTCGTATCCTTTTCATACCTATCAAGCGCCTTCTGCTTCCTCTTACGCTCAAGAGAAACCTCAGGAGGCACATCTAAAAGAATAACCAGGTCCGGCTTTTTAAAGCCCACCGCCTCCACAATCTGCTTTCCCTCTTCATAAGAGATTCCATCCACTTCATAAGCAATGGTTGAGAAAACATAGCGGTCCAAAAGCACAAAATCCCCTTCCAATAAGCGTTGCTCATCTGCAATATCTGCCAAAAAAAGCAGGAAAAGCGATTTAGGGCTAAGGGAAACGCGGCCCTCTAAATAATCGGTTAAAATAGAAAACTTTTTAGTAGGGTATTTGAAGGTTTTGGCGCCCTTACGCGCCAAATGAGCGCACAATGTGGTTTTTCCCCCTCCATCAGGCCCTTCTAAAACCACCAACATACTGTCACCCCATCATTCCTGCCCGCTCGCCCTCTCCTTTTTGCGCAGCACCACAAAAAGGTGGTCTTTATCAAATGGCTCTAAGCGAATTTTTTCCAAAATCTCAAAATAGGGAGAAAGAGTGTCTAAAACCTCTTTAAAAACCTCTTTGGGCTTTCTCACGGTGCTAATGCTCTGGCTCTTAATAGCAACAAGCGCAAACCCCCTATCCTTTAAAAACATTTTAGCGTTTTCTATCAAAATATCTGCCTGGTCTGGTTGGGAAAGGTCCATGTAAATGACATCCACCTTCCCTACCTCCTTATACTCTTCAGGATGGCGGGCGTCTGCATGGATGGGGATAATATTGGGGCGGTGGTAGGCAAGATGGAGCAACCTTTCAGCACATTCTGCAGAAATCTCCACCGCATAAATCTCGCCTTTTGTTATAATATCTGAAAGGTGGGAAACGGTGGTGCCTTTAGAAGCACCTAAATAAAGCACCTTGCTGTCCTCAAAAAAAGGAAAATTTTTGAGGCCTTTAGACATTGCTGCAGCCAACTTGCTTTTAAAAGGGTCCCAGAGGCGGTACTCCTTCCCGCCCTTTTTAACCACCTTTTCCTTATAAACGCGCATGCCAGGCACTAAACTTAAGGTAGCAAACCGCCCTTTTATCTTCTCCACGCCAAAAAACATATAATCACGCAAAAGCCCCCGGCGAGACTTGAACTCGCGACCTCGTCCTTACCAAGGACGCGCTCTACCAACTGAGCTACGAGGGCTTTTTTTTCTTTTTAACTATTGAAACCAATTCATTTTTAATTTTAGTGAGTTCCTGTTCCACCCTTTTTTTAATCTCTAAAGGCACTGAGACAGAGCGGGCTAACAGGCGAAGGGCGCCCACATCACCCACTTTTTTCAGCGCATTTATTACTTCTTTAGTATTATTCTTTATAACATTTACTGCTTTTTGAGTGAGTTGGGAAACGGTAACAAAAGGGGTCTTTACAGTGTCCTTTAAAATCCTGCTGTAATTTCTCAAGAAATAAACCGCTGCCTTTACCCTCTCGCTCTTTTTAGCGCTTTCCAGCGCCTTCATCAGCCCAACCACCTTTATTTCCTCCACCTCCTTTTTAGTGGTGCTTTCCACTTTCATTTCCACAATCTGCTTTAATTTAGGGGGGAAAACATCCATAGCGCGCACCAAACCGTTAAGCGCTTTCTCATCCTTTTTAATTTCCTGAATAGCGTTAGGTGTTTTTACAAGCACCGAGGCCGCTTTAATAAGCGCGATGCGAGGTATCTCCTCCACCTTGCTCTCATGCGCCTTGAATACTGCTTTGGCAGCGCTTATCTGGTCCTTGGGAGAGGAGGAGGTGAGCTTAAAAATAGCGCTCTTTACCTCGGGTGAAAGGTTTTTTACCTCTATCTTTATAAGCGCTCTCTCCGCCCTCTCCTTAATAGCGCCCTCAGTCCGCGATGCGATAAACTTAAGGATGGCGGCGCTCTCTTTTTTTGCAAGCGCATCTATAATAAGCGGCTGTGCCTTTACCGCCTCAATAATCTTCTCCTCTAATATGGCCACCCCTTGCTCCCCCTCTTCCTTGCCCTCCTCTTCAAACACCACAGGGAAAGAAGAGAGGGTGCTGGCTGCCACTTCAGGGTCTTTCACCTTTATATTTTCCAGGAATTTTTCCAACTCTTTATCAGAAAAGCGGCCTCCTATAACCACCCGGCCGTCTTTACGAAATACGATAACCGCGGGTTTTTTAGAAAGTCCATGGG
>JALWZW010000053.1 GCA_026992595.1 Microcaldota archaeon
CATCTATAGAGAACAACACCATCATTTATTCCTATGTAGGAATAGAGTTACATCAAAAGAACAGAGGGTCCTATCAAATAATTGGAAATAAAGTATTAAAATCATATAAAGCGTTTTCCTTTGTAAATTTAGGCAAGTTCTTAAACCCCGCTTTAATAAAAGACAACATTTTCTGTTATTCATATGCATTAGATATAGACAAACTCCTTCTTTTTGAAGAGCCGATCTTCAGCATATCTAAAAATAATACCTGCGATAAACAAGTTCCTGTAAATATATGCGAAAAGGCGTGTGATCAACCACAAGCCATTCCTTCGCTTTTCCCCGCAGTTCCCACAAACACCTCAAAAATATCCTGTAGTGCGTTTATTCAAGGATATTATAGCGATAATCCAATATTAGAGGTCAGGTTTTATATAAATGGCAAATACAACAAATCCTACGATCAAACAATCACTAACTGTATTCCATACAATACATGTACTTCTAAACCCATAGGACCTTTCCCCATAGGAACAGAAATAGTATGCGCTGCAAGGACCATAGACCCTATTTTAGGGTCAAAAAGCAGATGGACGCATAGCCCTCCTTCTAAGGTAAGTGCTGCGCCGAGCGCACAAAGAGATGAAAAAACGGTAGAAAACGCTATTGTGCAATCTTCTACCGTTTCTCAAAGAGAAGAGGGCGCTGAAGAAAAACCTCTGCTTACCTGGATAATAGTTCTTATCAACCTAGTAGCAACCGCCTATTTATATTACTTAAGATACAAAGAGAAAAAACATTAAGCATCCCACCAAAAGAATTCACAGCGTCCGATTCATCAACTAAAGAAAATAAAGAAAAGATAAAAAGGGTAAAAAAAGACATCAAAAATTATCTGTTATCCCTTCTCAACAAAATCTCTTGCTGGCTTTCCTATCACTGGAAGCTCAAAGTCCTCGCCTTTGAAGGCCTTCCATGCCCAGTAAAGGAATGCTACCCAAGGCACAAGAGAGACCAGTCCGCAGAGAGCACCTAAACCAAAGGTCACAAAAGCAAGTATGCTGGTTATAACACCCCACACTATAGAGAAGATAACCCAAGCAACACCTGCCAACAAGCTCTGGACTGCATGGAATTTAGTCCACTTGTCCTTACCTAGCACATAAGCCAACACACTTCCTAAAACAGGTACAACATAAGCAACAGCTGCAAACAACCTTTCATCACTTTTTCCTGCCATGAAAGAGATAACAGTAAGAAGATTTAAAAATATTACATAAATTCGCTTAAGTCCATTTGACGCACCTTCTCATCTTCAAACACATTAGATATCTCTTTTTCCACTAAATCAATACGCTGTTTCATGTAAAGGGGAAGATTATATTTAGAGATAATCTTTTGAGTGATATCTAAATACTTCCTTATGCCGCCTTCGTTAATAGTAAGAATGATATTTCCGCCATCCTTTTCACACCTGCCGATCAAAGGCACACGGCGGTAAATCCTATTACAAGAGACACAACGGAAGGTTTGGCGAGAGAAGGAGCGCAAGTTGCCATAAATATCAGGAATGAAATGGCTCAAAATAAGGCGCTCGGCCGCATCCACAATATCAACAGCACAAATCCGCTCCTGCAAATTAAATTGCGCCTCAATTTTTTGAGGGATAGATTGCAAGGTAACATAAGAAGTTCTTATATTTCCGCCATCCAATGTTCCCTTTTTATGAGTAAGTTTAAAGGGAATTTCCCTACCTAAAAAATCCGCCACTGTTGGCAGTTTTACATCGCCCGGCATTGCATTATTTTCTGCGGCTTTATAAAAGGCAAGAGGGTAGCGCTCCACAACCTCAATGCAGTGCGCCTCATCATCAACCTCTTTGGGGTCAAGTTCAGTGGTCAATACCAAAGGTGAATCCATAGTTCCCCCTCGCTTATCGCTTAGATAAGAGCGAGAAAAGTTGAGGAGACAGTCCAACAAAAGCATGAGGGAATCCTCATCCGCATCACAATTCCTTCTTTTCGCAGCGTGGAAAAATGGGTGCGCATAACCCACATTGGCCTTTGTAAATCCAATAATACGGCAAAGGACACCGGCGCTTGTGTGAGGGGAAAGGCCTACTGCAAGGTGCCCTATCAAATCCTCTTTTCTTTTAACTTTATAAAACGGCTCTGCGCCGTAAACCTTTACCAACAACTCATCAATAAAATTAGCCACCTTTACAAAATATTCTGCAGCCCGTTCAGAGAGTATAACATCTTGAGGTTTCAATTCTACCAACTGTTCATCTGAAACAACCTCCCTTCCCTCATAATCTTTAGTATAACCCAAGCCCCTGGCCTTTTCTAAAGAAAGCCCTATCTCTCTCGGCTTAAAGTGGGTTAAAGGAACATCTGTAGCATCAAAGCGCGCTGTGCCATCTCTAAACACAAAAACCCCATATTTAGCCCTTAAGAAGCCTTTTTCCAATCGTTCAGGAACGCGATTAGGGTTAAAAAGCCCCTCCACTCCTTTCACTTCCCCACCCTCCCCCAACTCCATTTTAAGCTTTTCATAAAGCTCTCTCAAAGCAACAGTTCTCTTTTCATAGCCGTCTAATCTGCCTATTTTTCCGCATATACACAATTTGTAAAAATTGACGCGCCCGCATTCGCAAACAAACTTAGCCAACTCCACGGTGGCATAACTATTATCTTTACAAAACCGCGTAATGCTTCTTGTCTTAAAAGAGCCGGTGGGAAAGAGAACATTGGGGCTACCGTCCATCTGCCTTTCCTTTGCCTTTTCAGGCCGGCCCATGCGCGCGCCTATATAAGTGGGCGCTTTTTTTCTAATATCCCATCCTGATAGCGAGCGCACCGCCTCTAAGCCGTCTTTAAATTGCGAAGGTTCAAAGTCTTTTCCTTTGCCAACAGATAACCACAAGACCTTAAACAAAAGGGGATCCAAAACCACCTTGCCGCCTTCAACCTTGTGCTCCACCAACAACTCTTCCAAAATGCGCTTTTCTTCTGAAAGCGGCAGGAAAACCTCGCCGCCTCCATCTTCAGCCCTTTTAAGCCATAAAGAAAGCTTCTTAACATCTTCCGCAGAGATCTCATTCCAATGGAAGGTAAGAGAGGGGTGAAGAGGTTTTCCTTCCTGCGCCCATGCAATATAGCGCTCACCGTCCCCTTCGCTTCGCTCCCCTGTCTCTACCTCCCACCACTCTTCGCAATAGCCGCCAGGCACCAAAGGATGGTTGGACTTAAGAAAATCACCATAATTGCACAAAATATCGCCTAAAAAAAGAATTTTTTTAACGCGTGGTTTTAATGCGATTGCCTCCTCCTCGCTTCTAACCTTAACCACAGACCCATCATCTAAAAGCACCACTGGCGGCTCCAGATCTTCATAGGGCACCACCACACAGCCCTTACCAGGCCTCTCAATTTTCATCTGCGTACCCACTGCCAAAAAATTATCCAAGAGAACCATGGTTGCAGGATGTATGTTCTTTGCCATCAAACCATTAGTCCTGCTTTTTCCATATCTCAACCTAAAGCCCCCTTTCGCTGAAGGATAAGAGAAAACAGGCCTGCCTGCCACCAACCCCTCTAAATAAGTAGAATCAGGAACTATTTCCACTTTGTCCGCTTTTTTCTTTACCTTAATGATTTTTTCAAGCCATACTTCCCAGCCCAGCCCCAATTTTTTAGAATATTTAATCACTTTTGCGGACTTTAGCGCAATTCCGTCGCAAATCACTAAAGCTACACCGCTTCTTACGCGATTGGTTTCAAATCCTTCCACATTGCGATATGCGGAAACCTCCACTTCTTCGGTGGGTTCGCCGTCAATGCAGATAGGAATGTTGGAAAGAATGATGCGCAAATGCTCTTCCGGGGGCAGGTATTGGAGGTGTGCGCAGCGAGCTTCATAAAGATTGATTTCCTCTAAATATCTCAAAATATGCTCTTTTGTTGCTTTATATTCTCCTATACCCAACTCCCGACGCGCAATATCAGTCAAAACAGCGCTTAAGGCGGCCGCAGTACCTCCTGCGCTTCTTATAGGACCTGCGTAATAGATGGCTGCATATTCGCGCAACCCTAACTTTTTTATTTTAACCTTAGCGATTCCTTCAGTAGGCGCTACCAACACCCCTTCTGTAAGAATTCCCAACCCTGTGCGCACCGCCTGCTCCAACAACTCTTCCCTGCTGCCTTTCACCACTTCGCCGCGCGCTATTTTTTTAGTTATCTCAAACGCCACCTCTTCCCTACTCATCCCAGAGCGTTCCAGCGCCCTTATAACTTCTGCAATTCCTTCTGGCCCCACAATACCTTCAACGCGGGAAGCAACATCTTTAGCGATTTTTACCTCCACCTCTAAAGAAGGGTCTAATCCTTTAGCCCTCAATTTCTGCGCTAAAGAATAAGCGCTCTCTAATTTAGATTTTAATTCATTAAAATAGTCCATCACAAAAAATAAGCATTAAAAAGATTAAATAATATTACATATCAAAAAGCGCGCTTGGAAGTGCCGAGGTAGCTCAGCTGGTTAGAGTGCTCGACTCATAGGTTAAGCCAGATGAGTTAGGAGGTCTTCCGATGACTGGGGAATCGAGAGGTCGGGGATTCGAGTTCCCCCCTCGGCACACAAAAGTTGCGCACAAAGGTGCTTGTATGGAAGAAGAGATGTCTGAAGCGGAGAAAATAAGAAAAGGGATCTGCCCTTCCTGCGGCGGCAAACTAATCTTTCAAGAAGGATGTAAGATGTGTAGGGAGTGTGGATGGGGGGCTTGCGAATGAGCATAAAGGAATTAAAACCTGAACTCACAAAAAAATATTTAGAATTCAGCAAAGAGTTGGACAGGAGCGGGGCTTTAAGTCAAAAGGAAAAAGAGTTGATTGCGGTGGCTGTGGCTCACGCCATAAGATGCAAATATTGCATAGAGGACCATACCAAAAAGGCACGGGCAGTAGGAGCGAGCGATGAAGAGATAGCAGAGGCGATTTTTGTAGCAGCGCGCGTAAGCGCTGGCTCTGTGCTCACTTACGCACAACACCATGCATTTAAGGGCCCATAGCTCAACGGTAGAGCATCCGCCTTGCACGCGGAAGGCTGAGGGTTCAAATCCCTCTGGGTCCATATAACTTTTTCTACTGTTTTACTAAGGTTAAAAGTTACCAAAACTTCCTGAGGAGAGCTTACGGTTTAGGGGTTTTACTAAGGTTAAAAGTTGTCAAATCAAACTTTTTTCTACTGTTTTACTTAGGCCAAAAGTTTGATCAAAAGGCCTGAGGGGAGAGAGAGCGGCTGGAGGAAAAAAAGCAAATGGGAGATAACCCAAATTTAACAGACACAAAGTTTTATTTATAAAACTTTTTTTGCAAATCAAAAATAATGGATTTTCTAAAACTCCTCAAAGATAGGCATTTTTGGGCGTTTTTAGGAAGCGGGCTCATTGTGAGCGTTGCTTATATGGACCCGGGAAACTGGGGTACCTCTATTAGCGGAGGGGCTAATTTCAAATATGAATTATTGTGGGTAGTGTGGATGGCAAGCGGTATGGCAATGCTCTTCCAATACCTCTCTGGAAAAATGGGGCTGGCAGGGGTGTCGCTCGCAGAAGTTATTAAAAAGCGCTGGAAAAAAGAGCATGCATTTATTTATTGGATTTTAGCAGAAATAGCGGTGCTTGCAACAGACCTTGCAGAATTTTTAGGAATAGTGGTAGCGCTTAATCTTCTTTTCGGCATTCCCATGCTTTTAGGAACCATAATAGCAATTTTAGATGTGGTGCTCATACTTATATTAACGCAAAAATCGTTTAGAGCATTAGAATACGCTTTTGTGATATTTGTAGGGATAATAGGAATAAGTTATGTTTATGAACTAGCAATAACCCAACCGCAATGGGAGGAAATAGCCATAAACTCCATAACACCCTCCCTGAGAGAAGAAACAATAGCGATAGCGGTAGGGATAATAGGCGCTACCGTGATGCCTCACGCGCTTTTTGTCCATTCTTGGTTGTTGAAAAGAAAGAAAAACCACACAAAAGCGCTTTTAAAATACCATTTAGTGGAGGATGTTGCATCATTGTTTTTAGCAGGATTGATAAACGCAGCAATCCTTATTATGGCTGCCGCTGCCTTTTATGGAAAAGCAGAAGTGGCGAGCATAGAGGGCGCATATAAAACATTAACGCCTTTGTATGGAAGTGTTGCCTCTCTTGTATTTGGAATAGCGCTCCTTTCCGCTGGCATATCCTCATCCATCACAGGCATGTTGGCAGGTCAGAGCATTATGGAAGCGCTTACCGATTTCCAACTACCGCTCTGGCTGAGGCGTATAATAACGCGCGTTATAAATGCCATCCCGCTTTTAATAGCAATAATAATAGGTTTAGAGCCATTAGATGTGCTGGTTTACAGCCAAATATTGCTGAGCCTCCTTATCCCCCTCCCCCTCTTGCCCCTTATATACTACACCACCAAAAAAGAGATAATGGGAGAGTTGGTTAATAGAAAAATAACAACTGCGATAGCAACATTTTTCGCAATAATAATACTTATATTCAACACCTATCTTCTATATTCAGAATTCACAGCGCTCTTACAGCCTTAAAGCCGCCTCTCGCACCATTGGGTCTGCATGAATGTAACGGCCCTCATGGCGCTCTAAAAAGGAGTAGAGAGTCAACTCCTTTAAAGCGCGTGAAAAAGAAGTGGCATTAACGCGCCCCAATTCATCTCGCACTAAGGAAAGAAGTTCCTTCCAAGACCTTCTATGCGCATATTTCAGTATAGAGATATAGAGCGGTTTATTCTTTTTGTTTTTCAAAAAATTGTTAATCTCCTCCCCCACCAACCTCAAAGCCATCTCCTCCACCCTTTCAAGCGCATCCCCTCTTTCTGCAATAGCCCTCTCATAACCATAGAGAGTGAGCCACCCAATTAAGCCATCCAATCGCTCTACCGCTTTCTCCACCTCTCTTTCACTCACACTGACCCCCAACTGCCCAAAACCCAAAAAGAGAAATTCTTTAGATTTATTATAAGGCAACCTGCGCATAGTCACCACTTCAATTCTCCTTCCAAAAAGAGGATGAGAAGGGTCATTAAAAGCAAGGACAGTTTCCATCAAACGCACCTCGCTTCCAGACACCACCACTGTAAGGTTAGGAAAGCGATCATAAAGATAGGAAAGCGCTTTTGCAATCTCCTTTTCATCACCATACTGCGCTTCGTCTATAAAGAGATGTATTTTCTTTACTTTTCTTACATCTTGCTCAGAAAAAGGCACCTCCCCCACAACTTCCAATCCTCCAATAGAAAGACCAATGCTTTTTATAACACCAAAAACACCGCCGCCCCTTCTCACTCCTTCAGTAAGAATTTGCAATAAATCCTTGCTTTCCCCAATTATCCGCCCATCCGCCCAAATGTTGATACCGTCCAAACTGTTAAAAAGAATATTCATTAAACTGGTTTTTCCTACTCGCCGCACCCCCTGTATTGCAATTATCCTTTCCCCTCTTTTTACCGCATCTATTATCTGGCGGTACTCCTCTTCATAATTAAAAAAATCCTCCAACCTCTCCTTAGGACCGATATTGAAATACATAATCCACATTTAACTTGCAATAATTATTAAATCTATGCAAGTTAGTTGCATTAGAAGCGGTATATATGCAAGTTAGCAAACACACCTCCTTATAGTTACACACTTTTTTATTTCTTTCGTCACCTATTTAAAAGGTTACCAAAGAGGGGTATAATGGGTACTCAAATAAAGAAAGCAGAGGCCATAAGCCCAGAAGAATTCAAGAAGAGGGCAGGGGCAGAACTTAAAGGGCTTAACGGTAAAAGATGCAGAAGAAAAATAGGGATAGAGTTGGAAGTGGTGTTGTTAGAAGGGCTACAAAGATGCCCGAAAGCGCCAGAAGTGATTGCTTCAGCACACCTCCCCCTCTCTCCTGAAGCGGGGAGAGATTGTGTAGAATTGCACACCACACCGCTCAATTTAGACAATGGAGTGCTTAAGAAATTGGAGGCAGATTTAGTTTTGAGGCTTTTCCAATTAGAGGAACTTCTAAAAAGAAAAAATATAGGATTTGTAATGCATGGGCTTTGGCCTGAGTATAGGCAAGAGGCCCAAGAAGGAAATGTGGAGAAAACGCTTTACCCTAACCCTCGCTACCACTTGCTCTACCAAACGCTTAAAGACGCAAAACACCCCCCTTACCCAAAAGTAAACGATATAGAACCTTCCCTTTTAGAAGTTGCGCACACCTGCTCTTTTCAGATAAATATTTCGCTCAGTTATGAAGAAGTGCCTGAATGGTTCAACGCCTCCTTATTTGCAATGCCTCTCACTCTACAACTATTCTTAAACAGCCCCTTCTCGCTGGAAAAACCAGGGCCTTTAGAATCAAGGATTCCCATATTGGAAGGGTGCTGTGTTATCTCAGGGAAAAAGCAGTGTACATTCCCCAAATTTATGAGAAATGTACACAGTTATATAGAAGAAAACATTGAAGAATTGGCAGCCCCTTTGCCTATAAGCAGCGAAGACCATCTAGGGCATCTGAAAATATTTTTAAGCACTGCATGGCTTTGGAACAGGCCAAAGTTATACATCAAAGGAAAGGAATATGAGTACGGAATAGAAATAAGACATCTGCCTGCGGGGAGATCTGTAAAAGAGATGGTTGCGGCTACCGCCTTGCAGTTAGCGCTCACAGGGTATTTCCTCACATACCCGCTTAATTACACCACCCACCAACAATTAGAATATAGTTTTTATGCCGCAGTGGAAGGAAAACTTGAAGAAGTAGTATTGCCAAACGGAGAGAACTATAGATGGAACTCCTTTTTAGACAAGTTGCCAGAGATATTCAGGAAAGGGTTAAAGAAAATTGGGATAGAAGGGGAAGAGTATTGGCCAATAATTCAACAGATAATAGAAAACGGCTCACCTGCGCACACCCAACTTAAACATTATGCGCAAGGAGGAATAGAAGAAGTTAAAAGGAACTACTTAGAGTACCAAAGAGAAAGATTGGAAAGAGAATATAGAGAAGTGGTAGGCAAATAACGGTCCAATCCAAGTCCCCCAACCCTTCAATTTATTTCCCTTTCATCAACTCCTCCACTTCTTTGACAGTGGTAATATCAGCCAAACTTTTATCCTCTCTTTTTTGAATAAAGCGGGGGAATCTTAAAGCATAGCCCTTCCCTGCAGTGTGCAGATGAGAGATAGTTATTTCATCATAAGCCACCTCTATAACAATCTGGGGCTCCACCCAAAAATCAACCTCTATATTGGAAGCAAGATTGTTGGGCTTTTTAGGGATGGTGATTTTTTCCAACTGTCTTTTTAATTCCACCATCTCCTCCTCTGTAAAACCTGAAGCAACCTTAGCAATGGTCTCCAACCGGTCTTTTTCGTCATTATAAACGGCCACCAAAACGCCGCCAAATTCAAATTGAGCGCGCGCCCCCCTTCCCAAATAATAGCCAACAATTACCGCATCAATGGTATCCATCCCCTTTCCATAAGATTTCTTTAACTTTATCCACGCAAACTTTCTTTTTCCTGCAGTGTAAGGAGCGTTAAGGTCTTTTGCCATTATACCCTCTAACCCTTTTTTAATAGCGCTATTGAACAATTTAGCCACTTGGCGCGCATTTTCTGCAATAGCGCCAAAAGAAGCGCGCAAAACATTGTAAGAGAATTTTTCCACCCACGCCCTCCTCTCCTTATAGGGCTTTAAGGTAAAATCCACCCCATCCACATATAAAACATCAAAAACAAAAACCCTTAGCGGAAATTCCTTTGATGCCTCCTCTATGCCATGCTTTCTCCTCCTGTGCATAGTTTCTTGAAAAGAGTAATAGCGGTCCTCTCTTTCATTATAAGCAAGCGCCTCACCTTCAAAGATGATTTCCTTATAAGGGAGGGAGCGCACCTCTTCCACAACATCGGGAAACATGTGCGTCATGCGCTCCAACTTTCTTGAATAGATTTCAACCCGCTCCCCTTGCTTATGGCATTGCATGCGAAAGCCATCATATTTCATCTCCACCATGCAGCACCCCAACTTTTTGATAATCTCTTCTGGAGAAGAGAGCCGTTCTGCCAGCGCAGGCATGAGGGGCTTAAAGGGCTGGACCTTGAAAGAGGGGATTTTTTCAGGTGACTCAAAAAAAGTGCGCGCCACCAGCCCTAAATCTGCGCATATATTATAAGCCCGTTCCAACGCATCGCGCCAAGACCTATCGCCGTATTTTGCAAGGGAAAGCGCATCCAATATGGTAGGGTCTCCCACACCCAGACGCAACCTCCCCAACACATAGCGCACCAAATAGCGCGCTTCCAGCGGTTGGGCATTGTTTAAAAGCTCTGCGAAATGCTTTATCTTGCTCTGCACGCTGCCTGCGCCCGAGAGAGTAGCAATTTTATACATTACATCATAAACATGAAGAAGCTCTAATTCCTCCTTATATAAACTTAATTGGCGGCGGTTTTTTACAAAATGCTCTGCACAATCTCCCAAATCCCCCTTATGCTTATAACAATCCTCAACCTCCTTCCTGCTATAGCCGGTAGAAGAAGAAATGGCCTCCATCACAAACTTCTCCCCTAAACCTAAATCCACGCCATAATAAGAAGGTAAAAGAATACCTTGAAGGATATAAACAAGCTTTCCAATCTCTTCAGGCGATGTTTCCTTAAAGAGTTGAGCCAAAATGCTAGTCATTTCTAGCCGGCCGCTCGTTTTTTCCAACCTCTCAAAGGTGTGAGCGACTTTTAAAAAACGCATAAGAAGATAAGGGAGAGGATTTATATAAAATTGGGCTCTGAACATAGATTTATAAATAGTTACAATAAGGTTTATTTAAAAAATTAAAAGAGGGGTAAAAATGAGGTTATTGGTTTTGGTAGCGCTTTTAGCGCTCTTGGCTGCAGGGTGTGTTCAACAGCAAACAGCACCTCCGCAACAACCAGCAGGAGGACAAGAAGGAGGAGATGTAGTAGAAGTAAGAGTAAGTGCTAAGCAGTTTGAATTTAATCCTTCCACCATAAAAGTGAAAAAAGGGCAGAGAGTGAGGATAATACTTACCAGCCAAGATGTTACTCATGGGCTTGCCATTCCTGCTTATGGGATCAATGTACCTGTAAGCAAAGGCGAGGAAAGAGTTATAGAATTTGTAGCAGATAAGACAGGCACCTTTGAGTTTTACTGTAGCATCTACTGTGGAGCAGGGCACGGCGCAATGAGAGGGACGCTCATAGTAGAAGAGTGAAGGTAAACAAAACAAGAATGGAAAAAATGGAATAGAGAGAGTAAAAGATAAAAGTAAGAAAGATGAAAGGTATATTAGGGATGAGGGGAGGGTGGCTCACGGCTTAGTGCTGAGGAAGTTCCGCCCTCTGGAGGATGGTGCCTTAAGGGCCTGGTTGCGCTACAGAAACGATACCCTCCGGGGATGAAACGAGCGCAACCCTTCCTATGAAAGAGCAAGGCAAACGCCGCTTAGTCTAATGCCACCTTAAAAACAAAAGGCGGACTACTCCCCTCATCCCTGCCACCGCTTAAACATCTCTTCTAATTTCCTCTTCATCCCCCTATCTTTCTTAAACCTCTTCATTAACTTTTCCATTTTTTCAAATTGCGCAATAAACTCACGCACCTCTTTTTCAGAGCGCCCGCTTCCTTTTGCAATCCTCCTGATGCGGGAAGGTTGGCGCTTTAGCAGAGAAACATCCCTCCTCTCTTCTTTAGTCATAGATTGAATGATTGCCTCAATGCCCTTCAACTTCTCCTCACCCTGCACCACCAATTCTTTAGGAAGGTCCACCGCACCCATCATAGAGAGGATGTTTTTAAGAGGCCCCATTTTTTTGGCTGCCTTCAACTGCTTAAGCAATGTTTCTGCAGTCAATTCTTCTTCCGCTACCTCTTCCAGCCCCGCCTCTTTTGCCTTTGCTAAAAGCCCCTCAATATCAGGAATGCCCAAAAGTCGACCTACAAACTTTTTAGGGTCGTAAAGACGGAGGTCCTCAATTTTTTCACCCATCCCAATAAACGCAATCTTAGCATTAGCAGCGCTAACCGCGCTTAAGGCAGCGCCACCCTTAGCACTGCTGTCCATTTTTGTGACAATAACCGCGCTAATAGGTACAACCTCGCTTATAGCACGCGCCTGTTTGCCTGCGCTTTGACCCATATCCCCGCTTACAACCAAAAAAACCTCTTCAGGCGCAACTTTGCTGTAAATAGAGCGCAACTCTTCCAACAAGCGCTCATCTAAAGCGTTCCTTCCTGCAGAATCAATAATAACTACATCTTCCCGCGCCTCTTTCACCTTTTCTAACACCTCTTCTAAAGAGGCGGCAGAGTAAAAGGCGCAGTTAATTTGAGTGGCTAATTGGCGCAGTTGCTCTATGGCCGCAGGCCTATCAAAATCAGCCGCAACTAACGCTGGTTTCAAACCATTTTTCTTAAAAAAATGCGCCAACTTACCTGCAGTGGTTGTTTTTCCACTCCCGTAAAGACCGCACAAAAGCACTTTATGGCGTTCTAAGCGGGGCGAATAGCCCTCACCCATCAATTTAACCAATTCTTCATAAACAATCTGGAAAACATGCTGCTTTAAGGTAAGGGCGCGCATCTGCTCCCCAAGCGCCCTTTTTTCAATGCGCTTAGAGAGGTCAAGCACCAAGCGCACATCCACATCTGCCGCTATGAGCGCTTTTTGAATCTCCTTTATCATAACCTTAACATCGCCCTCATCAATGTAGGGCTTCTTAGTGATTTTTCCTATAATCTCGCGTAATCGCTTACCTAACACAAAATAAAAATAGTACGATTAATTTTTATAGACAGGTGAAAAAATACTCGCATAAAGGTTTTAAAGTTTAATAACATAATTAACATAGAAATCGCTAATTTTAATTTTAAAGAGGTGAGAATATGACAAAACAAATTTCTGGCGAGCAGATGGTGATTTTGCCGGAAGGAGCGCAAAGGGTTTTGGGAAGGGACGCAATGAGGATAAATATAGCGATAGGCTATGCAGTGGCAAACATCCTAAAAACAACGCTGGGCCCAAAAGGAATGGACAAGATGCTGGTGTCTGACCTAGGAGACATAGTGATAACTAATGATGGCGCAACCATTCTTGAAGAGATGAATGTGGATCATCCGGCAGCGAAATTAATGGTTGAAATAGCAAAAACCCAAGATAAAGAGGTGGGCGACGGTACCACCACATCAGTAGTGCTTGCAGGCAATTTGCTGAGAAAGGCAGGAGAACTGCTCGACCAAAACATTCACCCAACCGTTATAATAAAGGGATATGAGATAGCAGCGGCAAAAGCAGAAGAGGTGCTGAACAGCATTTCTGAAGAGGTTAGCCCAGAAGATAAAGAAACTTTAAAGAAGATAGCGCTCGTAGCAATGGGTTCAAAGGGAATAGGAAGCGAGGAGGAGAAGAAAAAAATAGCAGGCATAATAGCGGATGCGGTAATGTTGGTGTCTGAAAAGGAGAACGGAAAGTATGTGGTAGATTTAGATTTGGTGAAAATTGAGAAGAAAGCGGGCGGCCATGTTTTGGATACTGAATTGGTAAGAGGAGTGGTGATAGATAAAGAGGTGGTGCACAGCGGGATGCCTAAGCGCGTAGAAAACGCAAAGATCCTGCTTATAGACGCGCCGCTTGAGATTGAAAAAACGGAAACAGACGCAAAAATTGAAATAACCTCTCCAGAAAACATGCAGGCATTCCTACAGCAAGAGGAAAAGATGCTTAAAGAAATGGTGGATAAGATAGCGGCAACAGGCGCCAATGTAGTATTCTGCCAAAAAGGAATTGATGATTTGGTGCAACACTTTTTAGCAAAGAAAGGAATAATGGCAGTAAGGAGAGTGAAAAAGAGCGATATGGAAAAATTGTCCCGCGCTACCAAAGGAAGAGTGATATCCACATTAGAAGACCTGAAGGCAGAGGACTTGGGAAAAGCGGGCTTGGTGCATGAAAAGAAAGTAGCGGGAGAAGCAATGGTGTTTGTAGAAAAATGCGAAGACCCAAAATCTGTGACCATATTTGTGAGGGGAGGTACAGAGCATGTGGTGAGCGAAGTGGAGCGCGCAGTGGTTGATGCAAGAGGAGCGGTGGCAAGCGCTTTGGAAGACGGAAGATATGTATATGGAGGAGGAAGCGTGGAAATGGAGATAAGCAAAGAGTTGAACAAGTATGCTACAGAAGTGGGAGGAAGAGAGCAGTTGGCAATACAGGCATTTGCAGAAGCATTGGAGAGCATTCCTAAAGCGCTGGCTGAAAATGCAGGGATGGATGTTATTGACTGCATTGTCTCGCTAAGGAATAAGCACGCTGCAGGGGAAAAGACCGCAGGTGTGGATGTGATTAGCGGCGAGGTGGCGGATATAAAGCAGTTGGGGGTCTTGGAGCCCTCCCGAGTAAAAAGACAGGCAATAGCATCTGCAACAGAAACCGCAAGGTTGATATTGAGAATTGACGACATAATAAGTGCAAAGGGGACAAGCGGCGGAGGCAAAGGAGGCAGCGAAAACGAGACCCCTCCAATGGATATGTAAAATGAAGCGCCTTCATCTTTTTGTTTTTGGAAGGGTGCAGGGCGTGTTTTTTAGGGCCAACACCCGCGCCCTTGCACACACCCTTAATCTTAAAGGATTTGTGAGAAATCTCCCTGACGGCTCTGTGGAAATAGTTGCAGAAGGGGAAGAGGAAAAATTAAAGGAATTATTGGAGTGGGCGAAAAGAGGGCCGGAAGGAGCGGTAGTGGAAGATATGAAAATAGAGTGGGG